>NZ_DASSMH010000117.1:0-24118 GCF_035688975.1 Intrasporangium sp.
ATCACGACCAAGGACATCAAGTACGCCGTGGCGCGCTCGCTGGACAAGGACACCTTCCCCAACGGCCCGACGTACTTCAAGGACTTCCTCGCCGGGGTGCCCAAGGGCTACTCGGTTTACAAGGACAAGAGCCTGGCAGGCGTCACGTCCATCGAGACGCCGGACGACAAGACCATCGTCTTCCACCTCAGCAAGCCGTTCGGTGGCTTCGACTACTTCGCCCAGCTCTCCTCGACCGCGCCGGTGCCGCAGGCCAAGGACACTGGCGCGAAGTACAAGGAGCACGTCATCTCCAGTGGGCCGTACAAGTTCACCACCTACCAGCCCGGCAAGCGGCTCGAGCTCGACCGCAACCCCAACTACGACCCCAAGACCGACCCCGACTCCGGACGCAAGGCCCTGCCCGACAAGATCACCGTCGAGATCGGGGTCAACGCCGCGGACCTCGACAACCGGCTCCAGTCGGGCGACCTCGACGTCGACCTCGCCGGCACCGGCGTCCAGGCCGCGGCCCAGGGCAAGATCCTCGCCAACCCCCAGCTCAGGGCCAAGTCGGACAACCCCTCCACGGCCCGGACCAACTACGCGCAGATCAACACGGACGTCGCGCCCCTCGACAACCTCGACTGCCGCAAGGCCGTCCTGCTCGCCTACGACAAGACCGGCTACCAGCGGGCCTACGGCGGCGCCACCGGTGGCGACATCGCGACGAGCCTCATGCCGCCCGGCGTGCCGGGCCACGTCGACATCGACCTCTACGGCGCCAAGTCCAAGCCGCAGGGTGACCCCGAGGGAGCCAAGGCCGCGCTGGCCAAGTGCGGCAAGCCCGACGGCTTCGAGACGAACATCTCGTTCCGGTCGGAGCGGCCGAAGGAGCGGGCGGTCGTCGAGTCGCTCCAGCAGTCGCTCGCCAAGGTCGGGATCAAGCTGACCCTCAAGGGCTACCCGGCGGGCGACTACTTCAAGCTGTATGCCGGCAAGCCCGACTTCGCCAAGGCCAACGGCCTCGGCCTGCTCGTCATGAGCTGGGGCGCCGACTGGCCGGACGGCTTCGGCTTCCTGAGCCAGATCGTCGACAGCCGCGTCATCCGCCCGGCCGGCAACACCAACCTCGGCATCAAGCTGCCCGAGGTGGACAAGCTCGTCGACCAGGCACTCGCCGAGAACGACATCGGCAAGCGCGAGGCCATCTGGGGCAACGTCGACAAGGTGGTCATGGACAACGCCGAGGTCCTCCCGGGGGTGTGGCCCAAGGCGCTGCTCTTCCGCCCCGACACCCTGACCAACGTCTTCGTCACGGACGGCTACAACATGTACGACTACACGGCGTTGGGCACGACGAACAAGTAGGCCCGCGGAGACCCAGACCGACACCCAGCCCCTTCAGCGAAGGAAGGTGAAGGCGTGAAGGCGGCGGCAACCCACCGATCGAGGTCGGCTGCCGCCCCCTTCGGCCGAGCACTGTGCTGACGTACATGATCCGGCGCGTCATCGGCGCCGTCGTCCTGCTCTTCATCGTGACCGCGGTCGTCTTCGTCATCTTCTTCCTCGTCCCGCGCATCGGCGGGGCGAGCGTGGACGACCTCGCCTCGCGCTACGTGGGCAAGAGCGCCGGTGCCGAGCAGATCCACCAGACGGCCGTCCGGCTGGGCTTCACCGACCCGATCTGGGTCCAGTACGGCCGCTTCGCCAAGGGCATCGTCGCCGGCGCGGACTACGACTACGGCGCCGGCGTGGAGCACTGCCCCGCACCGTGCCTCGGCTACTCGTTCCTCACGCAGAACCCCGTCCTGCCGGACCTGCTCGACCGGCTCCCCGTCACCCTCTCGCTGGCGTCCGGCGCGGCCTTCCTCTGGCTCCTCGGCGGCGTCGCCACCGGCGTGCTGTCGGCGCTGCGGCGCGGCAGCGTCCTCGACCGCAGCGCGATGGGCGTCGCCCTCGCCGGCGTCTCCCTGCCGATCTTCTTCACCGGCCTGCTCAGCCTGTCCATCTTCAGCTACGGCCTCGGCTGGACCGCGCCCGGCGGCGCCAACCCGATGGCGGCGAGCAGCCCGTGGGACTGGGCCTACCGCCTGCTCCTCCCGTGGATCACGCTCGCCTTCCTCTACGCGGCGGCATACGCCCGGCTCACGCGAGCCGGGATGCTCGAGACGATGAACGAGGACTACATCCGCACCGCCCGGGCCAAGGGACTGCGCGAGCGCGAGGTCGTGGTCAAGCACGGCCTGCGCGCCGCCCTCACCCCGATCCTCACCATCTTCGGCCTCGACCTCGGCCTCCTGCTGGGTGGCGCGATCCTCACCGAGACGACGTTCTCGCTGCCCGGCATCGGCCAGTACGCCGTCCAGGCCGTGACCAACAACGACCTGCCCAAGGTCCTCGGCGTGACGCTGCTCGGCGCCGCCTTCATCATCGTGGCCAACCTTGTCGTGGACCTGCTGTATGCCGTTGTCGACCCGAGGGTGCGTGCCGCATGACCGAGGCCCAGACCACCACCCGGGCCGCCGACCCCTCGAGGTTCGGGTCGCTGTCGCCCGTCGAGGGCATCGGCGGCCTCGGCAGGCCGCCGGCCGACGCGTTCCTGTCCGTGCGCGACCTGCGGGTCCACTTCCCCACCGACGACGGGCTCGTCAAGTCCGTCGACGGCCTGTCCTTCGACGTCGCCCGCGGACGCACGCTCGGCATCGTCGGCGAGTCCGGCTCCGGCAAGAGCGTGACGAGCATGTCGATCATGGGGCTGCACAAGCCGGGCACGGTCCGGATGACCGGCTCCATCCTGCTCGACGGGCAGGAGCTCGTCGGAGCGGACCCCGACACGGTCCGCGGCCTGCGCGGCAAGCGGATGGCGATGATCTTCCAGGACCCGCTGTCGGCGATGCACCCCTTCTACACGGTGGGCCACCAGATCATCGAGGCCTACCAGGTGCACCACAACGTCAGCCGGGCGGTGGCCCGCAAGCACGCCATCGACATGCTCGACCGGGTCGGCATCCCGCAGCCCCGCTCGCGGGTCGACGACTACCCCCACCAGTTCTCGGGCGGCATGCGGCAACGCGCCATGATCGCGATGGCCCTCTCGTGCGACCCCGAGCTGCTCATAGCCGACGAGCCGACGACGGCGCTCGACGTGACGGTCCAGGCGCAGATCCTCGACCTCATCCGCGACCTGCAGGGCGAGTTCAACTCAGCGGTCATCCTCATCACGCACGACCTCGGCGTCGTCGCCGAGATCGCCGACGACATCCTGGTCATGTATGCCGGTCGCGCCGTCGAGTACAGCGCGGCGGAGCAGATCTTCGAGCGCCCCCAGCAGCCCTACACCTGGGGTCTGCTCGCCTCGATGCCCCGCATGGACCGGGACCGGATCGAGCGCCTCCGGCCCATCCGCGGGACCCCTCCGAGCCTCATCAACGTGCCACCCGGCTGTCCCTTCCACCCCCGGTGCGCCTACGCCCACCTCACGGAAGGCCTCAGCCAGACCGTGCGGCCGCCCTTCCGCGAGGTGCTGCCGGCGCACCACATCGCCTGCCACCTCACCGCGGAGCAGCGGCGCGACATCTGGGACCACGACGTGCGGGACACGCTGTGAGCACGGACATCGGGGCGAGCGGGGCGAGCCGGGCGAGCGCCTCCGGCGACGCGCTGCTGTCGGTGACCGGCCTGACGAAGCACTTCCCCATCCGCCGCGGGCTGCTCCAGCGCCAGGTCGGCGCGGTCCAGGCCGTCGACGGCGTCACGTTCGACCTCGCCCCCGGCGAGACCCTCTCCCTCGTCGGGGAGTCGGGGTGCGGCAAGACGACGACGGGGCGGATGCTCACCCGCCTGCTCGAGCCGACCGACGGCACGATCGTCTTCGAAGGCCGCGACATCACGCACCTGTCGATGGGCCGGATGCGGCCGCTGCGGCGCGACGTGCAGATGATCTTCCAGGACCCGTACTCGTCGCTCAACCCACGGCACACCGTCGGGACGATCGTCGGCGCGCCGTTCCACCTGCAGGGCGTCACGACCGAGAAGGGCATCAAGCGCACCGTCCAGGACCTGCTCGAGCTCGTCGGCCTCAACCCCGAGCACTACAACCGCTACCCGCACGAGTTCTCCGGAGGCCAGCGCCAGCGCATCGGCATCGCCCGCGCACTTGCGCTCAACCCCAAGCTCATCGTCGCGGACGAGCCGGTGTCGGCCCTCGACGTCTCGATCCAGGCGCAGGTGATCAACCTCCTCGAGGACCTTCAGGAGGAGTTCGGGCTGACCTACATCGTCATCGCGCACGACCTGTCCGTCGTACGGCACATGTCCGACCGGGTCGCGGTCATGTACCTCGGCAACCTCGTCGAGCTGACCGACCGCGACTCGCTCTACGCCCGCCCGATGCACCCCTACACGACCGCGCTCCTGTCGGCCGTGCCCATCCCGGACACCAGACGGCGCAGCCGGCGAGAGCGGATCCGCCTGCAGGGCGACGTGCCCAGCCCGATCGACCCACCGCCCGCCTGCCGGTTCCACACCCGGTGCTGGAAGGCCCAGGAGGTGTGCCGCACCGTGACCCCCCAGCTCGTCGAGCTGCAGCCGGGTCACCGGGTGGCGTGCCACTTCCCCGAGAACATCGAGGTCCCCACCCCCGCGGCGACGCCCGACTCCCCTGCCGCGAAGTCGACCGGCTGATCGAGCGGACGGACCGGGAGCGCCCACGTGCGCGGCCCCCGGTCCGGCCGTGCGGCGGTCAGGCCATCAGGCGGGTGCCCTCGAACGTGCCGGTGTGCCGGTCCAGCACGGCGCCCGTCGCGGCGTCGGTCACCTTGATCGTGAAGGTGCCCATGATCCGGTTGCCCCGGAGCCGCCCGCGTGGCCGGATCTCGACGACGACGCCCGGCTGACCGTTCATGGGCGGCACCCCGACGAGGAAGAGCGCCCGGAACGCCCCGTCCTCCCCCGTCCGCCTCCACGTCCCTGCGCCCACCCCGGTGGGTGGGTTGACCTCCACGCTGACCAGGGTGCCGCCTGCTCCCAGGACGACCACGGCCTGGCCCCGGCCGTCGGGCCCGGGCGTGTCCTCCACGTGGGTGACCAGCCAGCTGCCGACGAGGCCCCCGTGGTCGTCGTCGTCCGCCATCGCGGGCTGGCTTGCGGCAAGCCCAGCAACGGCCGCGACGCCCGCCGCCCCCGCGGTGCGCAGCACGTTCCGTCGCTCTAGTGTCGTCTGCTTCATCCCTTCATCCCCTCCCGGAGCGTCCGGCGCCCCGTTGCACCGGACCTTTCATGCTACGACCGCAGCCGCTCCCGGGCGATGACCTGTGCCCGGGGTCGGGCCGCCCGCACGCGTGCCGTGACGCGCGCCTCCGAAGTGGGTACACGGCCCGCATGACCACAGCCGACGCCCCGCCCCGACACGACACCGTCCTGCTCGACGTCGACGGCACCCTGGTCGACTCGACGTACCACCACGCCCTGGCCTGGCATCGCGCGTTCCGGTCGCAGGGCATCGACCTGCCGATGTGGCGAGTGCATCGCGCCATCGGGATGGGCGGCGACCGGCTGGTCGGCGCGCTCGCCGGTGACGAGGTGGAGGAGCGGCTCGGCGACGCCCTGCGCGACGGCTGGGTGGCGGAGTACGACCGCCTCATCGGCGAGGTGTCGCCGCTGCCCGGGGCGGCCGACCTCGTCCGGTCGCTCACCGAGCGCGGGTTCCTCGTCGCCCTCGCGTCGTCCGGGAAGCCGCAGCATACGGACAAGGCGCTGGAGATGCTCGGCATCGCGGACCTCGTCGCGGCGGTCACGACGTCGGAGGACGCGGAGACCTCAAAGCCGGCACCGGACATCCTCCAGGTGGCGCTCGACAAGGCGGGTGGCCACAGCGCGGTCGTCCTCGGTGACTCCACCTTCGACATCGCGTCGGCTGCGCGCCTCGGCGCGCCGTGCGTCGCGATCCGCACCGGCGGTTTCGGCGTGGACGAGCTGGAACGCGCCGGAGCCGTGCTCGTCGCGGACGGCCTCGTCGAGCTCCTCCACGCCGACTGGGACGCCCTCGCGCAGGCGTCGCCGCCCGAGCGCGCCTCCGACGAGCCGCCCGTGCCCTGAGCCGCCCCCGATGGCCTGGCCGTATGCCGCCCAGCTGGCTGGGCGACGAGCGGCCGCACCTGTCGCACCCGAGCCAGCTCGTCGGCAAGGACCCGGGGCTCACCGTTCTGGGTCTCCTGGGAGCGACCCACAGGCTCGCGCGACGCTCCGCAGAGCCTGTGCACAGCCCGGGCTTCGACAGTGGGACCACTGGCAACCCCGCCAGATCCCCCAAGGAGCTGATCGACACATGAATCAGAGGACCATCATCACATCGGGCGCGGCGATCCTGGCAGCCGCCGGCCTCGCGCTCGGCGGCGCGGCCCTGGCCAACGCCGACCAGTCGTCGGGGACCGCCCCGGCCGCGACGCAGGGAGCGTACGGGCCGGCCGGCGACGCCAACGGCGTCCAGAACGGCAACACCGACCCCAGCAAGCCGATGCGCTCGGACGAGAAGCTGCTCACCGGCGACACCGCCGCCAAGGTGACGGCCGCGGCCAAGGCCAAGGAGCCGGGGGCCACGATCGAGCGAGTGGAGACCGACTCCGACGGCGTCTACGAGGCGCACATGGTGCGAGCCGATGGGACCCACATCATCGTCCAGGTCGACGCCTCGTATGCCGTGACCGCCGTCCAGCAGGGCGGCGCCGGGGGCGGTGCGCGCCACGGTGGACCGGCCCCGAGCTCGGGCAGCACGGAGGGAGGGTCGTCCACCGGCACCGCGAGCTGACCGCGGCACCGCGAGCTGACCGCGGCCACCCCGGGGAGGGCGGCCACCCGCCCTCCCCGGTCCTTCACGACCTGCCGCCGGGCGCGACCGGCGGCAGGCGTGGTCCCGCCTGCGTCTCCTCCTCGCTGGACTCGCCCTCGTCATCGTCGTCGGGCCCCGTGTCGAGCGATGCCAGCTCCGGCACCAGCTCGTGCCGCCTGCTGAAGGTGTCGAGGATGGACAGGGCCACCGCCGCCATCGGGATGCCGATGAGCGCGCCGATCGGGCCGAACAGCGCGGCGCCGACGATGACGGAGCCGAGGGCGACGGCCGGGTGGACGTCCATCGTCCGCTGGCTCACCCTCGGGGTGAAGACGTAGTTCTCGACCTGTTGGTACACGGTGGCGAAGAGCACGATCCACAGGGCCGTGCTCGGCTGGCCGAGGAGCGTGAAGAGCGCCGGCAGCGCCACGCCGATGTAGGTGCCGATGGTGGGGATGAACTGCCCGACGATGCCGGCGAAGACCCCGAGCGGGAGCCAGAACGGCACGTCGACCAGCCAGAAGAACGCGACGTGGAAGACCGACGAGAGCGCGGCGAGGACGAGCTTGGAGATCACGTAGCCGCCGGTCTTCTCCACCGACGTCGTCCAGACCGTGTTGAACACCCGCTGGTAGCGCGGCGGCAGCCACGAGCCGATGCGTTGGCGTAGCCGCGGGCTGTCTGCGGACAGGTAGAACGCGAAGACGAGGATGGTCAGCGAGTCGAAGACGAAGGTGAGCAGGGACCCGAAGATTCCGAGGATGCCCCCGCCGTACTTGCCGGCCAGCTCGCCGATCCGGTCGGGCGTGAGGGCGAGGGCCTGCTGGATCTGCGCGATGTCGAAGGTCGTGCCCAGCCGCGCGTTGACCCAGGCCAGCGCGGCCGTGCCGGCCGCCGGCAGCTGCTCGCCCAGCGCCGACAGCTGCGCGACGAACACCGCTCCGAAGAGCTCGGCCAGCGCGCCGAGGACCACGACCATCGTGAGCATGGTGAGGCCCGTCGCGAGCCCGCGTCGCAGTCCGCGCGTGTTGAGCCACAGCACGACGGGCTCCATGGCGATGGACAGCAGCCACGCGAGCAGCAGCAGGAAGAGGAAGGACCCGGTCGCGGTGAAGGCCCAGTCCGCCACCCGCAGCAGCACGAGCGCGGTGATGACGATGAGTACGGCGCGGCGGACGCTGCTCGGGGTGATGGCGACCCACTGCGGTGCTGGCTGCGTCGAAATGGGACGTCGGGTGGTGCGGGGGTGCTCGTGCTCGGTCACACTGGCGAGCGTACGGCTCGGCGTTTCCGTCGCCGGTGAGGCGGCGGCGACGCGCGCGACACTCCCGCCGGTTCGTCACCGGGCTCGACGTCCAGGCCGCGAGCCTGCGGAACAATGGGCCGGTGCCCACGAACCCCACGCCCGTCGAGGTCGTCGAGCCGCCCGTCCCGGGCCGGGTTCGCCGGCCCACCGATGCGTTGCGGCTGCTGCTCGTCGTGGCCCTCCTCGTCATCGTGATCGCCGTGGCGGACCTGGCGGTGGGCACGACGGGTGCCCTCGAGCGTGACCTCGCCCTCGTGACCGGCGGGCTGCCCCGGGTGCTCCTTCAGCTCTTCAGCTGGCTGGGTGGAGTCGGCGTCGTCGTCCTGCCGCTCGCCGTCGGCGTCGTCCTCGTGCTCCGGGGCCGCTACTGGCAGCTCGTCCAGGCTCTGCTCGCGGCGGGAGTCGGCGCCCTCGTCGTCATCGCGCTGAGCGCCCTCATCCTGGGCGGGCACCTCGGAGGGGTCCTCGGCGCGCTCACGAGGCCGCTCAGCGCCGGCTACACCGAGCCGCTCGACGCGGTCCTCGTCTCCATCGTCGCGCTGCTCACCGTCGCGGACATCAGTGGGCGCAGGGGCATCTCGGCGCTCGCGACCGTGGTCATCGGTTCCTTCGTCGTGACGGTGTTCCTGTCCGGTGCCAGCACGGCGCTGTCGATCTTCTGCTCGCTGCTGCTCGGGTGGGCCGTCGGGCTGGTCTTCCGCTACGCCTTCGGTGCCACGTCGACCCGGCCGGCGGGAGCCCAGATCGCCGACGTCCTCGTCGCCCGCGGCATACCGCTCACGCGTCTCGAGCTCGTGGGGCCCGACGGAGGCACGCGGTTCTACGTCGGGCACACGCCCACCGGGGTGGTCGACGTGCGGGTCATGGACAGCGACGCGTTGTGGTCGGCGTCTGCTCGCCGGCTGGTTCGCCTGGCCCGGCTGCGTGGGGCCAGCACCCGACCGCCGGCGCTCAGCCTGCGCGCCGACCTCGAGCACCGCACCCTGATGGGCCTGGCGCTCGCGCAGGCCGCGATCCCGGCGCCCACGCCGGTCGCCGTGTCCGAGGTGGGGCCGTTCTCGGCCGTCATCGCCTACGTCAAGCCCACCGGCACGACCGTCGCACAGCTCGGCAGGGACCTCGACGACGCCCAGCTCGCCGAGATCTGGCGCCTGCTCGGCACCCTCCGCCGACGCAGCATCGCACACCGCGGCCTCGCGCCGGACGTCGTCATGATCACCGCCGACGGCCGAGCCGGGCTGCGCCGCACGGGAGCCGGCGACATCGCCGCCAACGACCTCACCCTGCGCATCGACACCGCCCAGCTGCTCACCACGGTCGCCCTCGCCGTCGGGGCAGACCGTGCCGTCACCACGGCGGTCGCCGAGGTGGGTGAGGAGGCCGTCGTGCGGGCGCTGCCGCTCCTGCAGCCGCTCGCCCTGACCCGCTCCACCCGGGAGGCGCTCGAGGCAGACAAGGCGCTGCTGGGTGCCTTGCGCGAACGCATCCTGCTCCTGCGGCCGAGTCCCGACAAGGTCGAACCCGTCGAGCTGCGCCGCCTGAGCCCGCGGGGCGTCGTCACCGTCGTCGGCGGCGGCATCGCGGCATACCTGCTGCTGACCCAGCTCGCGAAGGTCGACCTCGTGCGCGTCGTCGAGTCCGCCAAGTGGGGGTGGGCCCTCGCCACAGCCGGCTGCGCGGTGCTCACCTTCGCCGGTGCATCCATCGCGCTCCGCGGCTCCGTCAACGCCAGGCTGACCTTCGCCCGCACCTACATGACCCAGCTGGCCGTGGCCTTCAGCGGCCTCGTCGCACCGGCCGCCATCGGCAACCTCGCGCTCAACACCCGCTACCTGCAGAAGGCCGGGGTGCGGCCGGCCGTCGCCGCCGCCAGCGTGGGTCTGGCGCAGATCGCCCAGTTCTGCTCGTACTTCGCCCTGCTCGTCACCTCCGGGGTGCTGGCCGGGACGGGTCCACAGGCATCGTTCACCCCCCCGCCCGAGCTCGTCGCGGCCGTGCCCATCGTCATCGTCGTGGTGCTCGCCCTGCTCGCCGTCCCGAGGGTCCGCCACCTCGTCACCGCACGCGTCCTGCCGCAGGTGCGCCGGGTCCTGCCGCAGGTGCTCTCGGTGCTGCAGCACCCGCGCAAGCTGGGCCAGCTCCTCGGCGGTGCCCTGCTGCTCGACCTGTCCTTCGTCGCCGCGCTCGTGTGCGCGACCCGCGCGTTCGGTGCCCAGGCACCGGTGGCCGCGGTGGCGGTCGTCTACTTCGCCGGCGCCATCATCGGGTCGGCGGTGCCGACCCCCGGCGGACTGGGCGGAATCGAGGCCGCGATGTCCGCCGGCCTCATCGCCATCGGGCTCGACGGCGGCACCGCCGTGTCCTCGGTGCTGCTCTACCGCCTCGCCACCTTCTGGCTGCCGATCCCCTTCGGCTGGGTCGCCCTCAACCGCCTGCAGAAGCGGCACGCCATCTAGCGACGCGCACCTCGAGTGGTCAGTTCCGTCACACCCCTGGGAGCAGGCAGCCGCCTCAGGACCGCGCCGGCACCGGCACCCCGCTCTGTCCGTGCAGCTCGAAACGGTTCACCTCGAGCGTCGCGCTCCGGTTGGCCTCATGGAGCTGCAGCTGGATCGCCGTCTTCCCCGGCGCGGTTATCCGGCTCTCTCCCGACACGAGTGCCACGACCTTGTCGTTGGCGTAGAGCGTCTGTGAGGAGCCGACGACCACGACGCTGAGCACATTTGGACCGTTCTTGCGCAGCTCCGGGGCGAACGTCGGCGCGATCAGGGTGGACTGCTTGCCGTCGACCACCACCACCTCCCAGAACTGTTGCGTGAGCGGGTTGAACCCCACCTGGTAGTAGTTCCTGAGGTCGGGAGAGGCGCGGAAGTAGAGCGAGACGTCAGCGTTGGCGGCCGAGGAGAGCGAGGTGCCCACTGTCACCGCCAGGTCACTGGCGGTGTGCGAGACGCCCGAGTAGCAGTAGGCGCCGCCGTCCCTGGAGGTGAGGCTCAGCTCCCACCGGCCGTTCTTGATCGCCTGGGTGCACGTGATGCCTCCGGCGAAGGTCTGGCTGCCGACGGGCCACAACGGCGCGTTGCGCGCGTCGAAGCCCCCGTCGACGAGCAGGGGCAGGCGGTTGGCCGCCTCCAGGACGGACTTGGCGGCCTTCTGGACGATGTCCTTCTGCTGCTGGGGCGACGTGCTGACCACTTGGACGGTGGGCGAAGGCGTAGGCGTGGCGGGCCCGGAAGTGACGGTGGTCGACGTGGTGACGGCGGTCGACGTGGTGACGACAGTGCCGGGACCGGCATCAGGGCTTGTGGGCCGCATCAGCGCCACAGTGATCACGGTGCCGACCAGCGCCAGGATCGCGGCGATCACAGTGGCGACGCCGGGATCGATGCGCCGCGGCAAGTAAAAGGAAACCCGCGACCCGGCCATGCTGTGCACCACCTCCACCACCGACGCGCTGTATGCGGTGAAGGCTGCCAGAAGGCTGCCCGTGAACGCGAGCCCGGCGGGGCCTCGGACGAAGCGGCCCACGTCCCGCAGCTTGCAGTTCTGCTGGCTGCTGAGCTTGGCCAGCGCCTCGAACGCCTGGTCGGCGTCACAGCCGAGCGTCACCATGAGGACGCCCTGTGCCTGCGTCCCGTCACGGCGTGCCGGTGCGCGTGCGGTTCGGTCCGCTCCGGTTCGCGTCCGAGCCGCGTGCGGGGCGTACCGTGGTGGGCGTACGAGGCCGCGAGCGGCCCACGGAGAGGGCCAGTCGGGCACTCGACACGTGCGGGGGAGGCCGATCCGATGTTTCCGAGAGCACCGCAACACCGAGGGCGCACCATGGTGCTCGGCATCGTCGCCCTCGCCGTCATCGGCACAGGGATGTCGAGCGCGTCCGCGCACGAGGAGCGCCGCGCAGTCGCCAACGGCGGCTTCGAGACCGGGACCCTGACTGGTTGGCGGACCGATGAGCTCGGCATCCCGGGTGACGGATGGTCGGCGGCCTCGGGGACCACGTCGCCGGTTGCCGGTTTTCCCGTCCCCGGCCCGCCGCGTGGCACGTGGCAGGCCGTCGTCGACCAGCTCGGCCCCGGCTCGCACGTCCTGTATCAGGACATCAAGGTCGACGAGGACGACACGGGGCTGTCGCTCATCCTCTGGTACACCAACGGCAACGGGGCCTTCTTCACCCCGCGATCACTGAGCCCGCAGGTCCTGCCGAACCAGCAGCTCCGGGTGGACCTCATGCGGCCCCAGGCCCCCATCCGCAGCATGGCCCCGGGCGACATCCTCGCCACCATCTTCCGCACCAGAGTCGGCGACCCGGCCAGCATCCCGCCACGGGTGCTGCGCCAGGACCTTTCCCGCTTCGAGGACCGGACGGTCCGGCTGCGCATCGCCGAGGTCGACAACCAGCTCTTCTTCCAGGCCGGCGTCGACGCGGTCCGCGTCGTCGAGGACGAGGACCACGCGTGGCCGAGGCATCGGGCGGACGTGCGCGACGGCGCGGCTGCCCCCTCGGTGGCGCCGGTCCAGCCCGGTCCTCGCTACCAGCGCTGAGCGACTGCCTCCGTCGGGGGCCGTGGCACCCGGAAGGGCGGTAGGGGAAGCTGCCCACGCAGGGCCACGTCCCCGACGCGAGCCGGGCGAACAGCCAGCCACGCGCTCACGACCGAGCGGTGGTCGGCCCGGGGCCGGGCGGGCTACCGGTAGGGGTCGGTGATGTCGCGTAGCGCGGTCAGTGCCCGTCGGAGCTGGTCCATGCGCACGGCGCCGAGATGAGCGCGCCACTCGGCCTCGATGCGCTCCTCCTCGGCGCGCGCTATCGGTAGGGCTGCCTGGGCGCGGGGAGTCATTCGCACCAGTCGCGCCCGCCCGTCGGAGGGGTCTGGCACACGCTCGACGTAGCCGGCTCGCTCCAGCTTGTCGACCAGGGCTGTGGCCGTCTGCTTGGCGATCTGGGCACGCTCGGCCAGGACGCTCAGACGAGTGCCCTCGGTGTCGATGCCCATCATGAGCCGGCTCTGCGCGATGGTGACGTCCGCGAAGCCGGCGTCCTGCACGGCACGGAAGATCCGGTCCGCCGCAGCGCGTGAGGCAATGAACATCAGCAGGCTGGTCGGCAGATCCCGCGACATCTGGCCCCTACACATAGTCCCATGGTCGAACTATAATAGTTCGATCGTAGGACTAGTTTACCCGCGCACCCGGGTGCGCCCACCGGTCATCACCAGAAGGAGGACGACATGACGACGATGACCCAGGCTGACGCGGATGCCGTTTGGGGCGCGATCGACGACCAGCGAACGCGCACCGCCGACCTGCTCGAGCAGCTCACCGCGGAGCAGTGGGACCACCCCTCGCTGTGCCAGGGCTGGACGGTTCGGCACGTCGCTGCCCACCTGACCATGCAGCAGCAACGCGTGCGTGACGCCGCTGCCTTCATCGCCCGCAACCCCCGGATACTTCGCAGCAGGACCCTGAACGCCACGATTCACGACTCCGCCGTGCTGCAGGCGCAAGCGCTGCCCAGCCAGGAGATCATCTCCCGGATCAGGGCCATGACCGGTTCGCGGCGACACAACGCCTTCGTGACGCCGCTGGAGACCCTGACCGACATCCTCGTCCACAGCCAGGACGTCGCCATTCCGCTCGGCCTCCACCTCACGATGCGACCGACCGCGAGCGCTATCGCCGCCACCCGCCGATGGGACACCCGCGGCACCTGGTTGGCCAAGGTCTTTCGTCGACTCCCCCTCGACGGCTACCGACTCACGGCCACCGACACCGACTGGACCCGCGGTCAAGGACCCGAGGTCGCCGGGCCGGTCGGCGCGCTCCTGCTTCTGCTCACGGGCCGCAGCGCCGCTCTCGAACAACTCACCGGCGAGGGCGCCGCCGACCTTCGCTCTGCTCTCTCGACATCGGTGTAGCCAGAGAGCCGCGCGGCGGATGCGTCATCTGCCCGCAACGGAAACGGAACTCAGGGCGACGGGCACGATACGTGCATACCCGCTCTGCTCAAGTGGTTCTACACGTTGAAGCGGAACGAAAACCGGGGGTTCCGGGTGTTGACGGTCACCGTTGGTTGAGGCCGGAAAACGCGGTCTGACTGCGGAAATGCGCTGGTGAGACAGTTGGACGTCGTTGGCGAGAATCGGTCTCGGCCGGACTTCTTGCAGACTATTTGCGGACCGCTCGACTGCTGTCGTGCCTCGGGGATGCAGTTGATCCTGCCCGTCATGGACGGGCGGCCCACTTGGCCTCGAAGCCGGCGCGGAGGTTCTCAGCCGGGATCGCCCTGGATGGGTCGGCCTTCAGAGCGTCGTAAGCGGCGGCGGCTTCGGTGCGCAACCAGGCCTCCGAGGCGAGGTCGAACGCCTCGTGCGGCTCGACCGATGCGAGCAACCGGAGAGCGACGTGTTTTCGTACGTCAGGAGGCAGGGACATCCCGGCCTCGTAGAACTCCGATTCGCTCAGCGACATGACGTCAGGGTAGGCCGATCCCCGACTCTGGAGCATGTCAGTTCGGCATACCGCCGAGGTCGTCGAGCTCGTCGCCGCTGAGGCCGGTCATGAGCGACACAGCAGCCTCATCGGTGCCGTCGAGACTTCCGAGCGCGGGCCTCGATCGCAGCAGTCTGGGCCTCGCTGGCGCGGCTCACCATGACCTCAGGTTACGCCGGCAACCCGGCGGTTACAGGGAGATCCCTCGGGCGACGGCGGCGTCGAACAGCGTCCGGGCGACCTGCTCGGCCTTCTCGGTCGCCGCGGCCCCCACCGGCTTGGCCTCGTAGCGGTCCTGGTTGCGGGCGCGTCGGAGGCGGTCGAACTCTCGCGCCGGCCTGTCCGCAGGCGGCTTGTCGAAGACCGCGCGAAGGTAGCGGCCGAGCGCCTCGTGCTGGCCGGGCCCGTTGGTCGTCCGGAAGCCGTACGCCGCCAGCAGCGCCTCGCCCGTGTCGTGGCAGGCGTCGTAGGCGATGCCGTACCTGACGACGACACTGGTGAGCAGCGTCAGTTGGTCCAGGCGCTCCTGCGCCTGGCGCAGGAACGAGGTCGCACGCGCGACGTCTGCGGGCACGGCATCGAGACGTCCCGCCTCGACCAGCGCGAGGACCGTCGCCTGCTGGACGCGGGTGAGCGGGGTCAGCGCCACGGCAGCTCCCCGATCACCGCGGCCGCCGGGCCGCCGCGCACGTTGTCCAGGAACCCGGAGGGTGCCGCGAACTCCTCAGGCGTGAGGATCGTTGGGTTCACGGGACGGTGCACCGCGGCCTCGACTCGGGTGCACGCCTCGTAGACCGCGTCCACGTCGGGCTCACCGAGCACCATGACGTCGATGTCGTGCGGCGCAGGACCGGCATCCCCGAGCGTCCGCGCGGCGAAGGAGCCGTAGAGGAACGCCGACTCGATCCCGTCGATGCGGCCAAGCTCCTCGGCCAGCATCACCACCGGGCCCGTCGCGACCGTGAGGATCTCGCGCAAGGGGCCCACCATCGGGCTCTCGCCGTTGGCCCGGATCAGCCTCGTGCGGCCCACCTGTCGCTCGCTCAGGATGCCGGCGTCCACCAGGCGCGCGACCTCGCGGTGCACGGTCGGGTAGGCCAGGCCGGCCCGCTTGGCCAGATCGGTGACGCTCAGCTCGTCGCCGGTGAGCAACAACGTCGAGAGCAGACGTGCCTGACCTTCTGACCTGAAGATCGGAGCGAGGAGCGGCGCCCCAGTTCTCATATAACTGAGGTTATCCTCCACTATATCGACAGTCAATGCACCGCTCGGCTCACCCCAAAAGATCGGGTCGCCGCTGGTCTCGATGTGGTCGAGACGCGCCTGGACGTTCTTGGTCGGGCGCTTGCGGTGCCAACAGAGAAGAGCGGCACCGTGTGGCCCTTTGCGACGTCAGACCACCTCGGCGCGCCGCCACCACTCCACCGTCGCCCACGCTCCCAGCGCCGCGACCAACGGCACCATTGTCAGCCATGCCGGAGCTATCGGTTCCATCCCCGCGTCGGTGCCCATGGCCCACACGGCGGCCACCGACCAGGGCCACCAGGTGCCCGCTCCGGCCACCATGGCGACTTGAGCCGCGACGACGAGCGTCATCAGGCCACCGACGGCAGGCAGATAGCCGCGCCCGATGCTGGCAGGCAGCGCGACGGGAAGCGCGAGGAGTCCGGACAGGACCGCCAGTGCCGCGAGCCGCCCGAGGACGCGCGCGTCGGCCGCGTCGGGAAGCCCGAGGCCGGTGGAGATCCCGATGAGCGCGGCGGCAGCGGCAACGCCGATGCCCACCGCGACGGACCACGCCGCGAGGAGCACCAGCTTGGCCCATGCGACGGAGGTGCGGCGGGTCGCGGAGGCGTAGAGCGAGACAACCGTGCGGTCGGCGTACTCCCGTCCGAAGCACCAACCGACCACGATGCCGGAGCCGACCACCCCGGCGGTGGCATAGATCTGGATCAGGCCGCCGAGGTAGCCGGCCCAGCCGAGGCCTGGCAGCAGCAGGGAGGCCTTGGCCCTCATCGAGTCGGGGCCGCCGCGTTCAGCAGCGATCAGGAATCCCCGCGCGAGCAGTGCCGGCACCAGGAGCAGGGCGACGGTCGCCACTCCGACCACGCGGGACCGGCGCAGCTTGAGCGCCTCGACGGCGTACGCGGCGCTCATCGGAGCGTATCCAGGCGCCGGGCCGCGTCGTCGGCGGCGTGCACCATCGCGAAGAACGCCCGCTCCAGGTCGACGCCGTGCGGGTCCAGCTCGCCCACGATGGTGCCGGCATGGATGACGCTCACGCGGTCGGCGATCCGGGCCACCTCGTCCAGGTGGTGGCTGGAGACCAGCGCAGCGACCCCGGCGGCGGCGCGTGCCAGCAGCTGCTCGCGCAGCAGCACGACCCCGGCCGGGTCGAGGGCGTTGGTGGGTTCGTCCAGGATGAGCAGCCGCGGCTCGTGTACGAGCGCGCTGCCCAGGCCAACGCGCTGCCGGTTGCCTTGGGAGAGCGCCGAGGCACGCCGGTCCGCCCACCCCCCGAGTTCGAGGTCGGCCAGCGTGCGGTCGGCGCGGGCGCTGGCTGCGGAGGCGGGCACGCCGTGCAGCCGCGCCGCCGCCCAGAGGTTCTCCCGGACCGTCAGCTCGGGGTAGACGAACGGCGTGTCGATCAGGTGTCCTACACGGCCCCACCCAGCGCTGTCCAGGTGCGCGACCTGGACGCCGTGGATGCGGACGACACCGCCCTGGGGCCGGATCATCCCCAGAGCGGCGCGCATCAGGGTCGACTTCCCGGCCCCGTTGAAACCGACCAGCGCGTGCACCTCGCCGGGAGCGACGCTGAGGTCGACGTCGTGCAGCACGGCGGTGTTGTCGTAGCGGTGCGCCAGACGGCGGATCTGCAGCGCATTCATCGACCCGTCCTCCCGTCGAGCGCGTCGAGAGCTGCGCTGAGCCGGCTCGACATCGGGTCGTCTTGCTCGCCACAGCACCACTCGAGCAGGGCGACGGTGAGCGCGGCCAGCGCAGCAGCCGAGACGACGCGGGCCTCGAACGGACTGACACCATCCGCGACCAAGACCTCAGCGATCGCCTCTTGCGTGGCCTCCGTCGCGGCATACGTCCCAGCGCGAAGCGCCGGATGCTCCGCGGCGATCCTGACCCGGAGCCGGACCTCCTCCTGGCCTGGCAGGTCCACGTGCGTGAGCGCGGCGCGGAGTCCCGCGCAGACGCGCGCCAGGGGCGGGAGGGTGGTCGGTGCGGCGGCCACGGCAGCCGCGATGGCCGGATCGAAGCCATCATCGAGCACGACAGCATCCTTCGTCGGGAAGTGTCGGAAGAACGTCATGTGACTCACGCCGGCCACCCGCGCGATCTGCTCAACGGTCGTCTCGTCGTACCCCTGCTCGGAGAACAGCCTGAGCGCCGCAGCCTGCAGCAGCGCACGGGTGCGTGCCGTCCTACTCGTACTCGTGACCGTCATGTCGTCAATGTTAGTGGCTAACACCAGGTGGGACGACGCTCGATGTGACGATCTTTCGACCAGGCAAGGTGCCGCGTCTCCCGATCCTGACGCACAGGGACGTTCGAGCGATCGGCCAAGTGTTTGAGGCGCATCCGATGAAGATCTACGTCGACGCCGAATGGTCAGGCTGGGACGGCGACACGATCGTCAAACTGACAAACGGAACGATCTGGCGGCAGGTCGAGTACTACTACGAGTACCGATATGCTTACCGTCCTGAGGTAGTCATCTCCTGCGGCCAGATGACCGTAAAGGCATGCGTCGAGCTGTTCGCGTCCAGCAGTTGGTCTAGCTACGACTGCGATCCGCCCCGCTGCACGGCGTGTGGACGAGGCGCGCTCCGCCACCCGCGAGCGCACAGGACGTGCCAACCGGTAGTCCCTGAGATTGGCCCTCCGAAACACCCCGATCGAACCAGTCCTGCTGAAATTCTTGCGGACTCTGGCGGACTGGGAGGGGTTACACCCCATCTGACCTGCAGAAACGCGCCGTTTCAGACGTTGAAGCGGAACTCCACGACGTCGCCGTCCTGCATCACGTAGTCCTTGCCCTCGATCCGCACCTTGCCGGCTGCCTTGGCCGCGACCATCGACCCCGCCGCGACGAGGTCGTCGAAGGACACGACCTCGGCCTTGATGAACCCCCGCTGGAAGTCGGTGTGGATGACCCCGGCCGCCATCGGCGCGGTCCACCCCTTGCCGATCGTCCAGGCGCGGGACTCCTTGGGCCCCGCCGTGAGGTAGGTCTGCAGCCCGAGCGTGTGGAACCCCGTCCGCGCCAGCTGGTCCAGGCCGGACTCGTCGGCGCCGAAGCTCTGGAGCAGCTCGAGGGCCTCGCCCGGCTCCATGTCCATGAGGTCCATCTCCAGCTTGGCGTTGAGGAAGACCGCGTCGGCGGGAGCGGCGAGCTCGCGCAGCGACGCCTGGAGCGCGGCGTCGGCCAGCTGCTCCTCGTCCAGGTTGAAGACGTAGATGAACGGCTTGGTGGTGAGCAGGCCCAGGCCCTTGGCCTCGGCAAGATCGACGCCCCCGGCCTGCCCGGCGGCATACAGCGTCTCCCCGGCTTCCAGCACCTTCTGGGCGGCCAGGGCGTTGTCGAGCGCGGGCCTGCGGTCCTTGGCCACCCGGGCCTCCTTCTCGAGGCGCGGCACGGCCCGCTCGAGGGTCTGCAGGTCCGCGAGGATGAGCTCGGTGTGGATCGTCTCGATGTCGCTGGCCGGGCTGACCGTGCCGTCGACGTGCACGACGTCACCGTCCTCGAAGGCGCGCACGACCTGGCAGATCGCGTCGGCCTCGCGGATGTGGGCAAGGAACTTGTTGCCGAGCCCCTCCCCTTCGGATGCCCCGCGCACGATGCCGGCGATGTCGACGAAGGACACGGTCGCCGGGAGGATCTTCTCCGAACCGAAGATCTCCGCCAGCTTCACCAGGCGCGGGTCGGGCAGCGGCACGACGCCCACGTTGGGCTCGATGGTCGCGAAGGGATAGTTCGCGGCGAGCACGTTGTTCTTCGTCAGCGCGTTGAAGAGCGTCGACTTGCCGACGTTGGGAAGCCCGACGATTCCGATAGTGAGTGCCACGGGGACAAGAGTCTAGTGGGCGTCGCAGAGCCGGTATGCCGCTCAGCCAGCAGCCGGGCGCGCCTGCGGGCTCTGTCGGCGGCGTCTGGCAGCGTGACCCGCATGGACCCGAGCTTCTTCCCTGTGGCCGCGCTCGCCGCCGCGGCGGGCGGCGCCGTGCTGGGCTGGCTGGCGACCCGTGCGTCCCTGCTGACCCGCCTGGCCGCCGCGGCGGCTGAGCGGGATGTCCTGCGCCTGCGGGTCCGGGACCTCGAGGCCGCCCGCGCCGAGGACGGCCAGACCGCGGCGGCGCTCTCCCCGCTGCACGAGACCATCGCCCGCGTGGAGCGACAGGTCGGTGTGCTCGAGCGCGACCGGGTGCAGCAGTTCGGCGAGCTGGGGGCCCGGTTGACGGAGGTCAGCTCGTCGGCCTCCGCCCTGCGCACCGAGACCGCCACGCTCGCAAGCGCGCTCAACGCCTCGACGGTCCGCGGAGCGTGGGGCGAGCTGCAGCTGCGCCGGGTGCTCGAGCTCTCGGGCCTGCTCCCGCGATGCGACTTCGACGAGCAGGTCACGCGGGTCAGCCGGCACGGGTCGACGGTGCGGCCGGATGCCGTGATCAACCTGCCCGGCGCACGGCACGTCGTCGTCGACAGCAAGGCGCCCATGTCCCACTTCCTCGCCGCGCAAGGCGACACGGTCGGTGACGTCGAGCGCGCGCAGCTGCTCACGGCGCACGCGACGGCGCTGCGCCGGCACGTCGACTCCCTGGCGGCCAAGGCGTACTGGTCGGCCTTCACCCGGTCGCCCGAGGTCGTCGTCTGCTTCGTGCCCGGGGAGGCCATTCTCGCCGCCGCGCTGTCCGACGACCCCGCGCTCTACGAGCACGCGCTGTCACGCAGTGTCGTGCTGGCCTCCCCCGGCACCCTCTTCGCGGTGCTGCGCACTGTCGGCGCGATCTGGCAGCAGGACGCGCTGGAGCAGAGCGCGCGTGAGCTGCTCGCCCTCGGGCGGGACCTCTACGCGCGCCTCGGGACCCTCGGTGGGCACGTCACGACCATGGGCCAGTCCCTCGAGCGTGCTGTCGAGCACTACAACCGGTTCGTCGGCACCCTCGAGTCGCGCGTGCTCGTGACGGCCCGGCGCATGCACGAGCTGCACCTGACAGGGGAGGCTCCGGCCGACGTGCCGCCAGTCGCGGTCGCGCCGCGGTCATTGAGCGCTGTCGAACTGACCGAGAGCCTGACCGACGAGCTGGCCGTCGGGCTCGCCGACGAGCTCACGCCGGCACAGCGCGACGACGAGTTCCTCGACGAGCTCTCGGCCGCCCGAAGGCGACCCGGGGCGGATGCGAGCGCCTGAGCGCGCGGTCCCGCAACGCGGGCGTCCCGCAACGCGGGCGTCCCGCAACGCGCGCGGCCCCGCAGCGCGAGCGGCCCGGCAACGCGAGCGGCCCCGCAACGCGAGCGGCTCCGCAACGCAGGCGGGGCTCAGTGCAGGGAGCCCGCGTCCGCGAAGGCGGCGTCGTGCCGGACCTGCTCGGCGTCGACGCCGGACACCCGCTTGAGGTCTCGACGCAGCTCGGTCGGCAGCGCGAAGAGCAGGGACTCCTCCGCCGCCACGACCGGCTGCACCGAGTCGTAGCCGCGCTCGGCGAACCAGGCCAGCACGTCGCGCACCAGGACCTCGGGCACGCTGGCCCCGGAGGTCACGCCCACGGTCGAGGCGCCCTGGAGCCACGCCTCGTCGATCTCGCCCGCGTAGTCGACGAGGTGGCCGTCTCGCGCGCCGTGCTCGAGGGCCACCTCGACCAGCCGAACCGAGTTGGACGAGTTTCGCGAGCCCACGACGATCATGACGTCGACGTCCTGGGCCATCTGCTTGACGGCGAGCTGACGGTTCTGGGTGGCGTAGCAGATGTCGTCCGACGGCGGGGCCTGCAGCGCGGGGAACTTCTCCTTGAGCCGCTTGACTGTCTCCATCGTCTCGTCCACCGAGAGCGTCGTCTGCGAGAGCCACACGACCTTCTCGGGGTCGCGGACCGTGACGTTGTCCACGTCGTCGGGCCCGTCGACGAGCGTGATGTTCTCGGGCGCCTCACCGGCGGTGCCGACCACCTCCTCGTGGCCCTCGTGGCCGATGAGGAGGATGTCGAAGTCGTCGCCCGCGAAGCGGACCGCTTCACGGTGCACCTTCGTCACGAGCGGGCATGTCGCGTCGATGGTCTTGAGTCCCCTGGCCCGCGCCTCCTCGTGGACGACAGGCGCCACCCCGTGCGCCGAGAAGATGACCGTGGCCCCCTCCGGTACCTCGTCGGTCTCGTCCACGAAGATCGCGCCCCGCTTCTCGAGCGTCGTCACGACGTGCCTGTTGTGCACGATCTGCTTGCGGACGTAGACCGGCGGGCCGTAGAGCTCGAGCGCCTTCTCGACGGTGACCACCGCGCGGTCGACGCCGGCGCAGTAGCCACGTGGCGCGGCGAGCAGGACCTTCTTCTCCGGTGCCGTCATGCCTCCATGGTACGTGGCGTCCTATCGTTGCCCGGGTGACCAGTCTGGGGCCCCTGCCGGAGAAGGCGGCAGACACGAGTGCCGAGCGCCCGTGGCCGGTGCGCGTCCTCAGCCTCAAGATCTCGGACTACGTCGACCGCATGTCGCAGCTGTGGGTCGAGGGGCAGGTCGTGCAGTTCAGCGCCCGCGGCGCGGCCGCCTTCCTCACGCTGCGTGACCCCGACGTGGACATGTCGCTCTCGGTCTCGGTCCCCATGAATGCCGTCAACGCCATGCCGACGCCGCTGACACAGGGAGCGCGCGTCGTCCTGCAGGCCAAGCCCACCTTCTGGACCAAGCGGGGCACCCTGCAGCTCGAGGCGCGCCAGATCCGGCCGGTCGGCATCGGGGACCTGCTCGCGCGGATCGAGATCCTCAAGCGCACCCTCGCCGCGGAGGGCCTGTTCGACGCCGACCGCAAGCGCCCCATCCCCTTCCTGCCCCGCACCGTCGGGCTAGTCACGGGCCGCAGCTCGGCGGCCGAGAAGGACGTCGTCGAGAACGCCCGCCGGCGCTGGCCGGCCGTGCGCTTCGAAATCCGGGAGGTGGCGGTCCAGGGCACGAGCGCGGTGTCGGAGGTCGTCGCCGCGATCCGCGAGCTCGACGCCGACCGCGCGGTCGACGTCATCGTCGTCGCCCGCGGCGGCGGGGCGCTCGAGGAGCTGCTGCCGTTCTCCAACGAGGCGATGATCCGGGCGGTCGCTGCTGCCGTGACGCCGGTGATCAGCGCCATCGGTCACGACGTCGACCAGCCGCTGCTCGACCTCGTCGCCGACTGGCGGGCCTCCACCCCGACCGACGCCGGCAGGCGGGTCGTCCCCGACGCCGCGGAGGAAGGCCGCCTCGTCGCCACCGCCTGCGAGCGCGGCCGGCGCGCGCTGCTGCGCCGCATCGAGGCCGAGCGTCGTGGGCTGCGCACCCTCCGGTCCCGGCCGGTGCTCGCCGACCCGGTGGCGCAGGTGACCCTGCGCCGGACGGAGCTGGCCGACCTTCGCCGCCGCGCGTCGACGAGCATCGAGGCCCGGCTGCATCGCGCTGCCGACCAGGTCGAGCACCTGCGGCGACAGGTCATCGCGCTCTCTCCCCAGTCCACCCTCGAGCGGGGGTATGCCGTCGTGCAGCACCGGGACGGCCGGGTCGTCATGGACCGGGACGACGTGGTCGCCGACGAGCTGCTCCGCGTCCGCGTCGCCCGCGGTGACTTCGGCGTCCGACCCGTCACGTCGGGCTCCGCGACGACCTAGGCCCGACATAGGCTGATCCGCATGCCTGAAGACGAGCCTGCCTTCCCCGACATCGCCGACCTCAGCTACGAGGCAGCCCGCGAGGAGCTCATCGGCATCGTGGCCAAGCTCGAGGCCGGTCAGGCGCCGCTCGAGGACTCGATGCAGCTGTGGCGGCGCGGCGAGGCCCTCGCCGCCCACTGCGCGACCTGGCTCGACGGCGCGCAGGCCGAGATCGAGGCGAGCACCACGGCCCCCACCACATCCTGACGCTGCGTCCGGCGCGGAGCCCCGGGTCGTCGACGAGACGCCCCGGGGCCGTGGCAGACCGGGGCCGGCCGTCCTGAGCCTGCGGGCAGCGTCACGGACTGCGGCGGTCGCCCCGGGCTGCGGCGGTCGCCCCGGGCTGCGGTGAGGCGCGCAGGCCGAGCCCCCAAGCGCAGCCCGAGCCCCCAAGCGCAGCCCGAGGCCGCACCAGCGGCGTCAGCGCGCGGCCGCACCAGCGGCGTCAGCGCGCGGCGGCCACGGGTGCGAGCGCGCCGACGAAGGTGCGCAGCACCGGCTCGGGAGTGTTCCCCGTCGCCACGAAGGTCAGGCCGGTCGCCCCGGATCCGCGCAGGACGTAGCTGACCTGGCCGCCGTCGCCCGCGGCATACCGCTCCCAGGTGCGCCCGGCCACCAGT
>NZ_DASSMH010000118.1:0-4848 GCF_035688975.1 Intrasporangium sp.
TCTCCCCGCAGCTCTACGTCGCGTGCGGCATCTCCGGCGCGATCCAGCACCGGGCCGGGATGCAGACCTCCAAGACGATCGTCGCGGTCAACAAGGACAGCGAGGCACCGATCTTCGACCTCGTCGACTTCGGCGTCGTCGGTGACCTGTTCACCGTCCTGCCGCAGGCCACCGAGGCCGTCACCAAGGCCAAGGGCTGAGCCGACCCCGCGGCGCCGCCGCACGCGCCACGGCCCCGGACCGGGAGGTCCGGGGCCGTGGCACGCCGACCGTAGAATGCGCACGTGACTGCCTACCTCGACCACGCGGCGACGACGCCGATGTTTCCCGAGGCGCTGGCGGCCATGACGACCCAGCTCGCCGAGACCGGCAACCCCTCGTCGCTGCACCACGCGGGCCGTCGGGCCCGACGTGCCGTCGAGGAGTCCCGCGAGCGGATCGCCACGGCGATCGGTGCCCGGCCGTCCGAGGTCGTCTTCACGTCCGGCGGCACCGAGGCTGACAACCTGGCGGTCAAGGGGACCTTCCTCGCCCGACGGGATGCCGACCCTGACCGGGTGCGCGTCCTGGTGCCGGCCACCGAGCACCACGCGGTCCTCGACAGTGTCGGCTTCCTCGTCGAGCACGAGGGGGCGCAGGTGACGTGGCTCGAGGTGACCCCGGAGGGGTTCGTCGACCCGGAGACCGTGCGCGCCGCCATTGCCACGGACCCA
This sequence comes from Intrasporangium sp., assembly GCF_035688975.1. Lineage (GTDB taxonomy): Bacteria > Actinomycetota > Actinomycetes > Actinomycetales > Dermatophilaceae > CALMNV01. Next base: position 714 of record NZ_DASSMH010000118.1, read on the forward strand.
GCGTCCGTGGCGCTCGTGTCGGTGCTGTGGGCCGGGAACGAGATCGGCGTCGTGCAGGACGTGCCGGCCATCGCCGCCATCGCGGCCGAGCACGGCATACCGGTCCACACCGACGCGGTCCAGGCGGTCGGTCACGTGCCCGTGGACTTCTCCGCGAGCGGCGTCGACCTGCTGTCCATGACCGGGCACAAGCTCGGCGGGCCAGTGGGGGTCGGGGCGCTCGTCGCCCGCCGCGACGCGACGCTCGTGCCGCTCAGCCACGGCGGCGGGCAGGAGCGGCAGCTGCGCTCCGGCACGCTCGACGCGCCCGCCATCGTCGGCTTCGCGGCCGCCGCCGAACGAGCCGTCACCGAGCTGGAGCGGGAGGCGACTCGGCTCGGCGCCTTGCGCGACGCACTCATCGAGGGCGCCATGGCGCTCGAGCCGGGCATCCGGCCGAGCGGCCACTGGCAGCGCGGTGACGTGCGCCGGCGCCTGCCCGGCAACGCCCACCTCGTCGTCCCCGGGTGCGACGGCGACTCGCTCCTCTACCTGCTCGACGCCGCCGGCATCGCCTGCTCCACCGGCTCCGCGTGCCAGGCCGGCCTGCCCCAGCCGAGCCACGTCCTCCTCGCCCTCGGCGTGCCTGAGAGCGAGGCACGCGGCGCCCTGCGGCTCACCCTCGGACACACGTCGACGGCCGACGACGTCTCGACCTTCCTGCGCGCCCTTCCCGGCGCGGTGTCCCGGGCGCGCCGGGCCCGGGAGGCGACGGCGTCATGAGGGTCGTCGCCGCCATGAGCGGCGGTGTCGACTCCGCCGTCGCCGCCGCGCGGATGCTCGACGCCGGCCACGACGTGGTCGGCGTGCACCTGGCCCTGAGCCAGAGCGCCGCCACCCTGCGCGAGTCGGCCCGCGGCTGCTGCACCATCGAGGACGCCGGGGACGCCCGGCGGGTGGCCGACCGGCTCGGCATCCCCTTCTACGTGTGGGACATGGCGGCGCGCTTCCAGCGCGACGTCGTGGCCGACTTCACCCGGGAGTATGCCGCCGGCCGCACCCCCAACCCGTGCCTGCGCTGCAACGAGAAGATCAAGTTCGCGGCGCTGCTGGACAAGGCGCTCGCACTCGGCTTCGACGCGGTGGCGACGGGCCACTACGCGCGCGTCGTCGAGCCTCCCGACGGCCGGCGCGAGCTGCACCGGGCCGTCGACGCAGCCAAGGACCAGTCCTACGTCCTCGGCGTCCTCGACAAGGAGCAGCTGGCCCGGGCCTTCTTCCCGCTCGGCGACACCACCAAGGCGCAGGTGCGCGAGGAGGCTGCGGCCCGAGGGTTCTCCGTGGCGCGGAAGCCGGACAGCCACGACATCTGCTTCATCGCCGACGGCGACACGCGAGGATGGCTGGGCAGGCAGCTCGGCGCCGCCCCGGGGGACATCGTCGACGCCGAGGGTGCCGTCGTCGGCAGCCACGAGGGCGCCTTCGCCTACACGGTCGGCCAGCGGCGTGGGCTGCGCCTGTCGCGCCCGGCCCCGGATGGGCGCCCACGCTACGTCGTCGACGTCCGGCCCCAGACCAACACGGTCGTCGTAGGGACCGAGGACCTGCTCGGCGTGGACGCCATCACGGCCGACCGGGCGCGCTGGTGCGGGCCGGCTCCCCAGGGCGTCATCCGCGTCGGGGCGCAGGTCCGCGCACACGGCGAGGAGTTCCCCGCCACCGCGTGGGCGGAGGCCGAGCGGCTCGAGGTGCGTCTGGACGAGCGGATCCGCGCGGTGGCCCCCGGTCAGGCCGTCGTGCTCTACGACGGAACCCGCGTCGTGGGATCCGCCACCATCGCGCAGTCGCGCCTGGAGCGCCCTGGGCGCCAGGAGCGCCCTGGGCGCCAGGAGGGGGAGTCGCACCAGGAGGGGGAGCCGCGCTAGGAAGGGGAGCCGGCCTCCTCGCCAGCACCCGCGCCAGCCGACTCCTCGTCCTCGTCCGTCCCGGCGGAGCCCTCGTCCTTGAGGGCGTGCAGCGCGTCCGGGCGGCCCTCCTCGGGCGCAGTCATCGTGGGCTCGGCGTCCTGGTCCGGCTGGTCGGCGTCGGGACCGCTCTTCGCCTGGTTGCTGTCGGTGTCCATGACGTGGTGGTACCCCGGCCGTCGACACCCATGCGGCGAGCGGTCACTCCGTGAGGCTGCGGTGCCAGGTGACGGTCCTCGCCACGGGCCGGAAGCCGAGCGAGCGGTAGAGCCGCCGTGGCCCCGGGTAGCCCGCGTCACCGCGGGGGCTGACGACCGCCAGGCGCCCGCCGACGTCGCGCAGCCGGTGCAGGGCCGCGAGGGTCACCGCCCCGGCGAGGCCGCGCCCGCGGTGGGCCGGCACACAGCCCACCGGCTCCACGAGGCCGACCCCCGTGGCGGGGTCGAGCCACACGAGGCAGGAGGCGACCATCTCGCCGGCCGCGTCGACCGCCACCCAGTCGAGGTCGGCGCGGTAGGGCCACGCCGACATGAGGGCGGCATACGCCTCGGTCGTGAGCCTCGACGGGCTCACGTCGGACCAGGAGGCCGCGTGGCACGCGGCGCGCGAGGCGGCCTCCAGCGGCTCGACGTGGCGGTAGCGGTAGCCCTCGACCGAGGGCACGTCGGCCAGTCCGGCGAGGTCGAGCACGTGGTGGGCGAAGTGCGGAGCGTCCGTCTCGGGCACGAATCCCGCTGCGAGGAGCGCCGGTTCGAGGACGTCGCCCTCCATGACGAGCACGGACTGGGCGGCGGCGTCGCTCCACTCCTCGAACCAGTCGACGAGCTCCTCGGCAACCTCCGGGTATGCCGGGTCCACCTGAGCCTCTAGCCAGTCCGGCGCCTCCGCCCACCCGAAGCCGACGACGTCCCCGCCCTCGCGCCACAGGGAGATGGCCTCGTCCGCGGTCGTGCCCCGTGCCGGCACCGGTTGGTGGTGGCGGCTCCACGCCAGCTGTCCGGGATGGAACCGGCTCGTCGGCGACCACAGGCGTGAGCACATCGACTGCATGGCCCGCAGGTCAGCGGGACCGGTGAAGTCGTCGCGTCGCACCCCGCCACGCTAGCCGTATGCCGCGGGCGTGCCCCGGGTGCCCGCCCGGCGGGCTACTTGAGCTGGAAGCCCACCTGGCACGTGTGGTTGGTGCCGCGGGCCACGGTGATCCTTGACGCGTCGATGCAGCCGGGCCTGGGGTTGAAGCCGACGAACTTCGACCCGGCCGCGGCCTGGGCGTCGAGCCGGACCACCGTGCCCACGGTGAAGAACGCGCTGCAGGTGCCCGAGCCGCTGCCGCCCGCGATGGTGCAGTCAACTCCGGCGGGTGAGGAGGTCACCCGTCCGGCGCCCGTGCCACCGGGGATGACCGAGACGCTCCCGTGCGAGAAGTGGAAGGCGTCCCACGCCGTGATGATCCCGTGCCGCTCGGTGGTGAAGTCACCGCCGACCGTGCCGATGATGACCGCCGACTGGGCGTTGGTCACCTGCTTGGTGGTGACGGGGAAGGTGGCCCGCGTGCTGCCCGCCGGCACAGTCACTGTCGGGGGGACCGTGGCGGCAGTGGGGTTGTCGCTGGAGAGGTCGATGACGAAGCCGCCGGAGGGCGCCGTCGCCGAGATCGTGACGGTACCGGTGGCGGGGTCGCCGCCGACCACGTCGGTCGGCGTGACTGCCAGGGAGGAGAGCGTTGCCGAGGTTGCCGGGGGCGGCTGGGAGGTGGAGCACCCGGTGAGGGTCCTGCTCGCCGAGGTGGAGCCGTCACTCACCGTCACGACGCAGTCCGGCGGGGCGGCGAAGGTGCTGCTCTGGATGCGGAAGCTGCCGCTCGCGTCGGCGGTCCCCGTCAGCGTCCCGCCGTTGACGGTGAGCCTCGCGCCAGGAGTGGCGCCTGATCCCTCGATGCGCACCTGGGTGCCGCTGAGCTCGGCACGGGTGAGCGTGGTGGCGGCGTGCGCGGGCTGGGTGATGGCCGCCGACGTCAGCAGGACGAGGGCTGTGATGACGGCTGCCCTGCGCGAAGCGTCCATGTCGCGCCTCCTCACCTGGCCGATGCGACCATCGTCCGGCGGTGGCCGGTGGGCGTCCATCGGACCTTCGTACTACTACTTGCGCCGCAGCGGCCGGTGTCGCGAGCCGGGCGTCGACGGCGTCCGGTC
>NZ_DASSMH010000119.1:0-30939 GCF_035688975.1 Intrasporangium sp.
CACTGCGCCGTTGGGAACGGCCACCGGCTTGGAGCTGACGCCCGTGGAGGTCAGCCCGACGCGGAAGAGCTCGTCCGAGACCGCGGTGCCGGTCGACCCGCCCCGGTAGACGTTGCCGGGCAGCGCCCCGACGTTGGTGGCTGCGAGCTGCCCGCCGCCGGCATACGGGAAGAGGGCGAGCTTCTTGCGCAGGTACTTGAAGTTGCCGATGTAGTCGGTGTTGGAGCCGACCCACAGGCCCTCGGAGGTCGCGAGGATCGCGGAGACGGCCTTGCCGGGAGGGTTGCGCCCCGGATTCCACTGCAGCGGCCGCCCGCTCACCGGGTCGAGGGCGACGAGCCCCGGCCGCGGCACCGCCCCGGGACCCGCGAAGTCGCTGCCGAAGGGGTTGTTGCCCCAGCGCTGGTGACCGCCGACGTAGACGGCGTTGCTGGTGATCTCGGTGGCCCAGACGGTGTCGCCACCGGTCTCGGCCACCCACGTCGGCTGCAGGTCGGTGCCCACGGCATACGTCTCGAACCGGGCAGACGCGTCGCACAGCGTGTCGCGCACGCCGCCCCCCGTCGCCGAGATGACGAGGTAGGAGCCGTCGGGTGAGTAGGACACGCCGCGGACGTAGGAGTCGAAGGCGTTGCTGAAGCAGTAGGGGCTGTAGCGGTCGGTGCGCCAGTCCGGCGTCACCACCGCGCTCGTGGCGCCGAGGCTCAGCTGGGCCACCTGGTCGCGCGTCAGGCCGTCGGCGGTCTTGAAGTTGCCGATGACGGCGAGCCGGTCGCCCGCCGGGCTCACGTCGAGGTTCCACGGCCCGACCGAGCCCTGCGCCCCGGTGCCGGTGTCGTTGTGGTGGCCGGCGAACTGGACCTTGAGGTAGGCGTGGTCGACGGCGCCTGTCGTGGCGTCGAGCGCGGCGATCCCCCGGTGCGTCTGGCCGCCGACGACGGAGAAGTCGCCGGCGATGACCAGCCGGTTCCCGACCTTGACCATGTCCTTGACGCGGCCCGAGGTGCCGAGGGCCGGGGCCGCGAACGACGACACCACCGAGTTGGTCGCGAGGTTGACGAGCGCGACGTTGCGTCGCGTGGCGGCGCCCACCTGCGTGAAGCCACCCGCCAGGTATGCCGTGTCGGGCGTGGGCCCGGGGACGATCGCGGAGACCTCCCCGTTGACGGCGAGGTTGAAGCCGGACAAGCTGCCGGTCGCCGCGCCGAACGCGGCGACCCGGGCACGCGGCACGCCCTTCACCGTGGTGAAGTTGCCGCCGATGACCATGGTGGACCCGACCTTGGCGATCGCCCGGACGTCCCCGTCGCCGACCGGCGGGGTGTAGGCCGCCGGCACCGCGCTCACCATGGCGCTGGCCGACGGTGGCGGTGCCGGCGGCTGCACGGCCCGAGCCGGCGGCGCCAACACCGGCACCGCCAGCGCCGCCAGGCCGGCGCCGAGGCCGAGCACCTGCATGGACGCGCGTCGTGTGATCTTCATTACGGTCTCCCCCACCCGAAGTCGGAACGGCGCCACCCACCCGTAGCGCCGTCGCGGGAGGTCACACGTGCATCTTCCGAGGTCACGCGGCTCCCGGTTGGCGAATGTACGGGTCTCCCGCACCTGAGGTCGGGCGGTTGCGCGACCTCCTGGACCGCGCGCGCGTCCCGCGGCGGGCCCCGTTCGGGGAAGTGGCTGTTGTATGGCGGGCGAGACCCGGAAGGCGGGCAGGTAGAAAAAGCCCTAACGTACACCTTGTGCCCATCACGCACCTCCCCTTGGTTAGGAATGCCCAATGGATCACCCCCGACCGCAGGCCTTGGCCGCCGCAGAGCCCACCGGCTTCGGTGCGACCGACCCCGCGACGACGGCTCCGGCCAAGCCGCTGATCGCGCTCGACAACGGGTGGGTGGTGGTGGCTATGGACGAGGTCGCCGCGGAGCTGTCCGCGACCAAGGACGCCTATGTGTATGCCGTCGACAGCGAGCAGCTCGGGATCGCCTCCTATGACGACCTGCGCGCGCTGGAGCACCGAGAGAGCGCCATCTCCGTCCGCCCCTTTCGCCTGAGCGAGCTCCCGCCGCAGGTCCGCGAGGCCTGCGTGCACACCTTCGGCCCTTCGATCTCGGCCGGCGGCCTCTGACCGGCGCCCTCGGCGCCGCCCTCCTCTTCGTCGTCGCGGCGCTCCTCATTGGATTCGCCAAGACGGCCATCGGGGGGCTCGCGAGCGTCGCCATCGCCATCTTCGCCACGCTGCTGCCGACGCGGGAGTCCACGGCCGCGATCCTGCTGCTCCTCCTCGTCGGCGACGTCGTGGCGGTCTGGCACTACCGCCCGCACGCCGACTGGTCGCTGCTGCGTCGCCTGGTGCCGGCGGTGCTGCCGGGGCTGCTCCTCGGCGCGGCCTTCCTCGCGGTGGTGGACGACACGGCCTTGCGTCGGTCCATCGGCGGCCTGCTCCTCGTCATGGCCCTGCTGCAGCTGCGGCTGCAGCGACGTGCGGCGAGCGACGAGCCGGGCGGACCGGGCGGTCCCTCGCCCGGTCGCGGGACCTCACGGGCGGCCGCGCTCGCGACCGGGCTCGGCACCGGCTTCGCGACGATGACGGCCAACGCGGCCGGTGCGGTGATGGCCCTCTACCTCGTCGCCCAGGGCGTCGAGAAGCGGCGCTTCCTCGGCACCGGGGCGCTCTTCTTCTTCGGGGTCAACCTGTGCAAGCTTCCCTTCAGCGTGGGCCTCGGCCTGCTCACCTCGCAGACGCTGCAGCGCACCGTCCTGCTCGCCCCCGCGGTGCTCCTCGGGGCGTGGGCCGGCCTGCACGTCGCCCGGCGCCTCAGCCAGAGCCACTTCGACCGCGCCGTGCTGGCCGCCACAGTCATCTCGGCGCTCGCCCTCGTGGCCCGGTGAGCCGGCCACCGGGCGGGGGCGCGGTCGTGCCGCGGACGACGAGGTGTGGCTCGAGGACGATGTCGACCGGCTCGGTGCGGCCGCCCTCCAACCGCTCCGTCGCGGCCTGCACAGCCGCCCGGGCCATCGCCTCGGGCGCCTGGCTGACCGTCGTGAGGTCGACGGTCGCGAGCCGCGCCAAAGGGCTGTCGTCGTAGCCGACGAGGGACATGCTGCCCGGGACGTCGACGCCCGCGCGCCGCAGCCGGTCGAGCACCCCGAGGGCGCTGCGGTCGTTGAACACGACGAGAGCCGTGGTGGGCGCCGCCGTCTGCGGGAGGTCGCCTGCGGCCTCGGCCAGCATCGCCGCGACCGCCTCCGAGCCGGCGTCCTCGGTGTCACCGCCGGGCAGGATGCGCACGGCATCCGCGCCCACGAGCCGACGGACCGCCGAGCGGTAGCCCTGTCGCCGCAGCGTCGCGATCGGCCCCCGAGGCCCGTCGACGAAGGTGATGCGACGGTGCCCCAGCGACACGAGGTGCTCCACGGCGAGGGTGACCCCGACGTCATCGGCGGCGCGCACGACGTCGACCGCGGCCCCCGCCGCCCGGCGTCCGATGGCGACGACGTGGTGGTCCGCAGCGAGCGCGGCCAGCTCAGGGTCGGGCATGGTCGGCCCGAGCAGGAGCAGCGCCTCGCAGCGTGAGTCGAGCAGCGTCTCGACGGCGCGGCGCTCGTCGTGGGTGCGCGTCAGCGGGCTGACGACGACGTCGTAGCCCCGCTCCTCAGCAGCCGCCTGCAGGTCCTCGAGGAGCTCGGCGTGGAAGGTGCTGCGCACGTTCATCGTCACGCCGAGCAGCTGGGTGCGGCGCCGCGCGAGCAGGCTCGCCGTGCGGTCCGGTCGGTATCCGAGCTCACGGGCCGCGCCCAGCACGGCCTCGCGGGTCGCCGCGCCCGGACCCGGCCGGCCCCGCAGGACGAGGGACACCGAGGCGGTCGAGACGCCGGCGCGAGCGGCCACCTCCGCGAGGCGCGGTCGGGCTGGGCGCGACGGCATACGGCCTCCTTTGTGCGGACAAAGTCTTGACAGCGCCAAGGCGCCTCTGCACACTATCTTAAAGCGCTTTAAGGCGCCCCGCGTCACGTGTTCAGAGAGGCACATCATGACCCAGTCCAGCATCGGCGTCGCCGTCATCGGCGCCGGCATGGCCGGCCGCGCCCACTGCGCCGGCTACCGCTCCGCCCCGACCCTCTTCGACCCGCCACTGCCGCCCATCCGGTATGCCGCCGTCGTGGACGCCAACGAGGGCGTGGCCAAGGACGCCGCCACGCGCTACGGCTTCGAGCGCACGAGCACCGACTGGCGCGAGCTGCTCGACGCCGACGACGTCGACGTCGTCAGCGTCGTGGTCGCCAACGAGCTGCACCGGCCCATCGTCGAGGAGCTCCTCGCCGCCGGCAAGCACGTGCTCTGCGAGAAGCCGCTCGCCCCGAGCATGGCCGACGCCGAGGCGATGATCGCCGCGGCGCAGGCACGCCCCGACCTGGTCACCGGCACGGGGTTCGTCTACCGGCGCCAGCCGGCCGTGGCCGCCGTCCGTGAGCTCGTCCGCAGCCAGCTCGGCGAGGTGTCGCACTTCAACGGCCGCTACTGGTGCGACTACGCGCGCAGCGCCGAGACGCCGATGGCGTGGCGCTACAAGGGCGCCCCGGGCACGGGGGCGCTTGCCGACATCGGCAGCCACCTCATCGACCTGGCCGAGTTCGTCTGCGGCCCAATGGTCTCCGTCAGCGGCGCCGCCTTCACGACCAAGGTCACCGAGCGCGCCGTGCCCCTCGGCACGACGTACGGCCACGCCAAGGCGCAGCTCAGCGACGTGCGCGAGCCGGTCGAGAACGACGACGTCGCGACCTTCACCGCCCACTTCCAGTCGGGCGCCGTCGGGACGTTCTCGATCTCGCGGATCGCGCCGGGACACGCCAACTCGCTCGCCTTCGACCTCATGGCCGAGAACGGCGCCGCGAAGTGGGACATGGACCGCCCGGCGGAGTTCTCGGTCATCTTCAACGACGGACCCGAGGGCCGAGCCGCCTACAACGGCTACAACCAGGTGCTCCTCGGCCCGGCCCACCCCTACATCAAGGGCGGCCTGCCGATGGACTTCCCCGGCTGCTCCTTCGGCGTCGGCGACCTCTTCGGCTACCAGGCTCGCGCCTTCCTCGAGCAGGTCGCGGGCATCGACGGCCTGCCGCCCGTCGCGACCTTCGAGGACGGCCTGCGCGACCTGACCGTGATCGACGCGGTCGCCCGCTCGGCCGCCGCCGGCGGCGCCGCCGTCGACCTCGCCTGACCTCCCCCGCCAGCCCGGCGGCATACCACCACCACACCCCCACCCACGTCCGGGAAAGGACCCCCCATGTACCTCGGTGCCTACAACGCCTGCCTCCACGACAAGCCGCTCGGCGAGGCCCTCGACATCATCGCCGGCCTCGGGCTCACGAGCGCCGAGATCAACTCCGGCGGCTTCCTGCCGCCGGTGCACCTGCCCATCGAGGCCCTGCGCTCGAGCGAGGACGCACGGCAGGAATACCTCGGCGAGTTCTCCTCCCGGGGCCTCACCCTCACCGCGCTCAACTGCAACGGCAACCCGCTGCACCCCGACCCGCAGGTGCCGCACGCGAAGGACCTCATCGAGTCCATCGAGATCGCCGGGCTCCTCGGGGTGCGGCGCGTCGTCACGATGTCGGGCACGCCCGGGGTCGACGCCGGCTCGAGCCAGCCGGCGTGGAACCCGCTGCCGTGGTGGAGCCCGTTCCTCGACGTGCGGGACTTCCAGTGGGGCGCGGCCATCCCCTTCTGGAAGGACATCCAGGCCCGCGCCGCCGACGCGGACGTCAAGGTCGCCATCGAGATGCACCCGGGCAACATCGTCTTCAACCCCTCGACGATGCACCGGCTCGCCGAGGAGGTCGGCGCCACCCACATCGGGGCCGAGATGGACCCCAGCCACCTCTTCTGGCAGGGCATCGACCCGGTGCTGGCCATCGCCGACCTCGGCGACCTCGTCTACAACGCAGCCGCCAAGGACACCCGCATCAACGACGCCGCGAAGGTCAACGGGGTGCTCGACGACCGGTTCACCCGGATCGCAGAGGGCGAGCCGGGCTACCTGCACCTCGGCGGCGGCACGACCCTCAGCGGGTGGCCGACGAACCCGTCGTGGGACTTCGTCGCGGTGGGCCGCGGGCACGACACGGCCTACTGGACCGAGTTCCTCCGCGCGCTGCACAAGGTGGACCCCGACATGCCCGTCAACATCGAGCACGAGGACCAGGAGCTCGACCAGATGGAGGGGCTGCGTTTCGCCGCCAACACCCTCATCGAGGCCGAGAAGGCGCTGTGAGCGAAAGGGCCACGGTGGAGCCGCTGCGGATCGGCATCCTCGGCGCCGCTCGCATCGCGGCCCTCAGCATCGTCGCGCCCGCCGCGGCCACGGGGCACCGCCTCGTGGCCGTGGCGGTCTACAACCCGCTCGCCAACTCCCTGCATGCGCCGTGGAACCTGCGCGCGATCGCGGCGGGCAAGCACGTGCTGTCGGAGAAGCCCTTTGCCGCCAATGCCGCCGAGGCGCGCCGGGTGGCCGAGGCCGCGCAGGCGGCCGGCATCGTCGTGATCGAGGCCTTCCACTACCCCTTCCATCCGCTGTGGCGGCGGGTGGTCGAGCTGGTCGGCGCGGGCGCAGTCGGCGAGGTGCAGCACGTGGAGACGATGCTCCGTATGCCGGCCCCGGCCGACTCGGACCCGCGCTGGGCACTCGAGCTGGCGGGCGGCGCCACGATGGACCTCGGCTGCTACGCCCTGCACGCGCAGCGGCAGCTCGGGCTGCGCTTCCTCGGCGGCGAGCCGCGCGTCGTCTCGGGGCACGGGGCCGAGCGCCGTGGGCGACCGGGCGTCGACGAGGCCCTGTCGGTCGAGCTGGCCTTCCCCTCCGGGGCCACGGGGTCGGCCGCGTGTGACATGGACTCCCCGGACGTGTGGGACTTCCATCTGACGGTGACCGGCTCGGCGGGCGTGCTGCACGTGCCGGACTTCCCGCGTCCGCATGTGGACGACACCCTCGTCCTGCGTCGGCGCGGGGAGCCCGAGCTGCTCGAGCACCTGGGGACGAGATCGAGCTACACCTACCAGCTCGAGGCGTTCGCCGCGCACATCCGCCGGGGCGCCCCACTCCCCTACGACGTCACGGACACCGTCCCGCAAGCCGAGCTCGTCGACGCCGCCTACCGGGCAGCGGGATTCGAGCCTCGGCAGGTCACCGCTGCGCCACTTCCAGGCACGCGTCCGCGCCGAGGGTGACCCGAGTGCCGAGACCCCGGCCGGCCTCCTCCAGGGCGCGCGCGAGCCAGCCTGCGTCGGCTGCGCCCGCCCGCTCGAGACTGAGCCGCCGTGCGCGCAGCGGAATCATCCGCAGCTCGAGGAGCCGGCCGGTGCCCGCGGCCAGACGGGCGAGGTAGAGCAGCCGCAGCTCGGCGCGGTAATCCTCGAAGCCCCCGATTCCCTCGTAGTCGTTGACGAGATCGCCGCACCCGTAGAGCACCAGCCGGCCCCGGTAGACCTCGATGGGGCGCGGGTGGTGGGAGGAGTGGCCGTGGACGACGTCGACGCCGCCGTCGACGAGGCGATGGGCGAAACGCCGCTGCGCCCGCGGGACGCCATAGCCCCAGTTGCCGCCCCAGTGCACGGAGATGACGCGCGTGTCGCCCGGCCGACTGGACTCCAGGACGCGCTGCACGACCGAGTCCGCGGTGGCGTCGGCGAGGTCGGGAAGGAGCGCGATGCCTGGACGGCTGGCCGTGGCGTCCCACCCCTCCGGCACCCCGCTGGAGCCGTCGGCAACCGACGCGACCACGACCCGGTGCCCGGTCACCGACGTCGCCACGGCCGGGCGCCAGGCCTCCGCCTCGTCCCGGCCCGCGCCGGCGGTGCGCAGCCCAGCGGCGTGCAGCGTGTCCAGGGTGTCGTGCAGGCCGGTGATGCCGTAGTCGAGGACGTGGTTGTTGGCCAGTGCCCACACGTCCACCCGGGCGACTCGCAGGACGTCGAGGTTGCCCGGGTTCATGCGGTAGTGGACGGCCTTCGCGGGGACGGCGTCATCGCTTCGGGTCACGCTGGTCTCGAGGTTCATGACGCGGACCGCCGGGTCGAAGCCGTCCGCATCCCGCAGCGCGTCGCCCCAGGGCCAGGTGGGGTCGACGGGCGCGGCGATCGGCCCGCTGGCCCGCTCCGCGAGCGCGACATAGGTGCGGGCGTCGCGGACGTGGCGCTCGTGCAGGTTCGGGGCGCCGGGGCTGGGTAGCACCTGGTCCACGCCGCGGCCCGTCATCACGTCCCCGGCGAGCACGAGGCGCAGCTCGTCCACCTTCTGCAGGCTAGTCGCCAGGTCAGTCACCGCGTGCGGGAAGGCGGACGGTGAAGGCGGCGCCCGTCCCTTCCCCCGCGCTGTGCACGAAGATGCCCCCGCCGTGGGCCTCGACGATCGCCCGGCTGATGGTGAGCCCGATGCCGCTCCCGCCGTGGGTCCGGTTGCGTGCCGTGTCGGCCTGGTAGAAGCGGTCGAAGACATGGGCGAGCGCGTCGGGGGCGATGCCCTCGCCCGTGTCGGTCACCGAGATCTGCACCCACCCGGGATCCGGGGTGGCGACGGAGAGCGTGACGGTGCCGCCGGCCGGGGTGTGGCGCTGGGCGTTGTCGAGCAGGTTGCCCAACACCTGCCCCATCCGCTCGGGATCGACCGAGACCACCGGAGGTCGTGGCGGCACCTCGAGGCGCAGCGTCAGCCCCTTGGCCTCGAAGGCCTCCCGGGCCGTGGCGACAGCGGTCTCGGCCAGCGCTCGCGGACTGATCAGCGCCGGACGCATCTCCAGCTGGCCCTCCTCGGCACGAGAGACCGCCGTCATGTCCCGGGCGAGGCGTCCGAGACGCGTGGTGCTCGTGCGCAGCACCCCCAACGTGGCTTCGTCGAGCGTGCGCACCCCGTCCTCGATCGCCTCGAGATGGGCGTCGATCGTCGCGAGCGGCGTGCGGATCTCGTGCGCGAGGTCCGCGAGCATCCTGCGTCTCGTCGCCTCGACCGCGCCGAGCCGTTGCCCCAGCTGGTTGATGGTGCGGGCCAGCTGGTCGAACTCGGCGCCCAGCCGCGGGCTCGGGACGCGGAAGTCATACCGACCGTCGGCGATCTCGGACCCGGCGGCGGCCACCTCGGCGACCGAGCGCTGCACCCGAGCCGTGAAGTACCACGTCACCGCCAGGGCCACCACGACCGAGACGACCAGCGCGACGAGCAGGGAGACGAGCAGGGCCGAGGCAAACGCCTCCTCCACGTGCTGCGCCTCCGTGGGGCTGTGGGTCGCCCCGGCCCTGAGCAGGTGCTCGTGGAAGATGCCCGGTCCGACGGACGAGGCGACGAGCCATGACGTCAGTGCGCCGGCGAGGAGGACGAGGATCTGCGCGATGAGGAGGCGCGTGGCCAGGCCCCGCGTGCCATGACCCTCCGGGCTCGGCGTGGAGGTCACTGGCCGGTGCCCATCCGGTACCCGACGCCGCGGACCGTGCGCACGAAACGGGAGTTCACGGCGTCGTCGGACAGTTTGCGGCGCAGGTGCCCGATGTGGACGTCGACGAGGTGCTCGTCGCCGACCCACGACTGGCCCCAGACAGCCTCGATGAGCTGTTGGCGGCTGAACGCCATCTGCGGCCGTTGCGCGAGGGTGGCGAGCAGGTCGAACTCCGTGCGGGTCAACGAGACGGGTTCCCCGTCGAGCCACACCTCCCGCCCCACCGGGTCCACCACGAGGGGACCGAACGTCCGGGCCTCCTCGTCGGGCCGGTCCGACCCCGACATTCGTGGCCGGCGCAGCATGGCACGTAGCCGGGCGATGAGCTCGCGCGGGCTGAACGGCTTTGTCATGTAGTCGTCGGCCCCCACGGACAGCCCGACCAGCTTGTCCACCTCGTCGTCGCGGGCGGTCAGCATCACGACGTACGCGTCCGAGAAGGTCCGCAGCTGGCGGCATACCTCGACACCGTCCAGCCCCGGCAGGCCCAGGTCGAGGACGACGATGTCCGGATCCACCTCCCGGGCCCGCCCCACCGCGGACGCGCCGTCGAGCACGAGGTGGACCTCGAAACCCTCCCGCTCCAGATAGCTGCCGACCAGGGAGGCGAGGGCCTCCTCGTCCTCGACGACCATGGCGCGCACAATGCCCGGCTTCGGCTCTCCCATGGGCCTCATCGTCGCAGCAGTCCCGCCTTGCACCGCCCGAGGGTGCCTGGCCCGGCGGACATCTTCAGGGAACCTTCATGCAAGCGTTAGGGAGGCGCGACGCTTCCAGCGGAGAGTGGGATCATCGCGAGAGGAGCTGGAGAAGATGATGTGGTGGAACGATGGGTTCGGCTGGGGTAACTGGGTCGTCATGACCCTGGCCATGGTGGCCTTTTGGGGCCTCGTGGTCTTCGCCGTGGTCGCCCTCTTTCGGGACGGACAGCGCACGGACGACACGGCGCCCCGTCGCGCCGACTCCCCCGAAGAGATCCTTGATGAGCGCTTCGCCCGGGGTGAGATCGACGCGGAGGAGTACCACGCCCGCAAGGAGGAGCTCCACTCCCTGCCCTGACGCACCCGGCTCGGGCTCGGCGGGGCTGATCGGTCGGCTCGTCCTCGTCGTCGCCCTGGTCCTCGTTGGCCTCGTCGGCGGCGCGGGCTCGGCGCTGGCCGACGAGCCGGGCGAGACCCACGAGGGCTACCTGCTGGTCCAGCAGGCGCTCGCGCACCTCGCGCACGACCCCGGCCCCACCGGGATCGAGATGGCGGTGGAGAAGGCCGACGACGCCCTGGCGGCCGAGGACCAGAAGGGCGTCGACCTCGACGGCGTCAAGCGCGCCAAGGTGGCGCTCGAATCCGGGCGCGTGGACGAGGCGCGCACGCTGCTGCAGGCCTCGATCACGGATGCCGTGCGGGCACTGCCCCCGGCGCGGGGAAACGACACCGGGACGACAGTGGTGCTGCCGGAGCAGCCGGGACGCGGCAGCCTGGACGGACAGGACTGGGGCTTCCTGGTGAGCTCCGTCGTCGTGCTCCTTCTCGGGCTGGTGCTCGCCGTCCGCTTCCGACCGCGGGACTCCGTGGGGGAGCTGCGCCGGCGGCTTGGGTCACCGGGCGCCGGCCTGCCCCCCTCGGCCGCCCAAGGAGGAAGGCACCGCTGATGGCCACGCAACCAGCCGCCCAGCCCCCCGTCGGCACGACCACGACTCCGCCGCACCGACCCGGACGGGTTCGTCGGGCCGTCGACGTTATCGACGAGCGCCTCGGCATCACGGCGCTCGAGTACCCCGTGCCCGAGCACGCCAACAACGTGGCCTGGAGCCTTGGCGGCGTGACCGCGTTCGCCTTCGGGCTGCTCGTGGTCACCGGGGTGCTGCTCGTGCAGTTCTATGCGCCGGTCCCGGAGGCCGCCAACCAGTCGGTGCGCGACCTGTCGTCCCAGGTCTGGGGGATGCGCTTCGTCCGCGGACTGCACTACTGGGCGGCGCAGGCGATGTATGTCACGGCCGCCCTGCACCTGCTGCGCGTGTTCTTCACCGGCTCGTACAAGCGCCCCCGTGAGGGCAACTGGCTGGTCGGCGTGGCGATGTTCGGCCTCGTCATCTTCGGCCTGTTCACCGGGACGGTGCTCAAGTGGGACCAGGAGGGATTCGAGGCGCTGGGTCACAACCTCGAGCTCGCGGGCCTGCTCGGCGGCGCGGGCCTGTGGTTCTCCGCGGACTTCGCCAACACCGTCCCCATCCTCGTGCGTCTCTACGGGGCACACGTCGTCATGATCCCCGGGCTCATCCTCGTGCTGCTCACCCTGCACGGCCTGCTCGTCAAGCGGCACCGGATCTCCCCGCACCCCGCCCTGCCCGCCGACGAGTCCGGCGACCAGGCACCGCCCGCGGAGCCGACCGAGCCGTTCACCCACCACCTGCGTCGCATCGCGGCGTTCGGTCTCGTGCTGACCGGCCTGCTCGGCGTCGTCGCGGTCCTCTGGCCACCGTCCGTAGGGCCGCGTCCGGTCACCGGGATCGAGGTGACCCGGCCGCCGTGGACCTTCTGGTGGATGTTCACGCTGGAGAACTGGGTCGGCCTCTCCGGCATCCTCTACGGCGGTGGCGTGCTCTTCCTGCTCCTGATCATCCTGCCCTTCGTCGACCGCAACCGGAACCGGCACTGGCGCCGCCGGCCGGTGGCCATGGCGCTCGGCCTCCTCGTGCTGCTCACCATCGCCACGCTGACGGTCCTCATGCTCTTCACGACCGCCGAGACCCACCTGTAGGGGGGGCGGAATGGCCCACCTCACCGCAGCCCCGGCGCGACGCGCCCGCCGGTCGTTCTGGGCCCTCGTCCTCGTCGCCGTCCTCGCCGCCGGGTCGCTCACCGCGGCGCTCACCGCCGAGGCGAGCCCCGCGACGGGGCTGCGCGTCGGCCTCAGCGGGATCGTCCTGATCGCCTCCGTGGCGCTGGCCACCCGGGTGATGCTCGCGCTCGACCGAGCCCACCGGCGGCAGCGGCAGCCCGGGCCGCCGGGCCCGCGACGTCTTCAGTGAACCTTCACCGAACGACCACCAAACCCCCCGGGCCCTTCGGGCATCGTGGTCCCCGACATGGGGAGGAGTGAGTCAGCGATGATGTGGTGGAACGACGGATTCGGCTACGGCACGTGGATCGTGATGACCCTGGCCATGGTCGCTTTCTGGGCCCTGGTGATCCTGGGCCTCGTGGCCCTGATTCGTGACGGCCGCAGGCGCGATGCCGTGCGGCAGTCGCCTCGCGGGTCCTCTGCGGACCAGATCCTCGACGAGCGCTTCGCGCGAGGCGAGATCGACGTCGAGGAGTACCGCGCCCGCAAGGCGGTCCTGCACCCCGGACGCTGACGCCTCCCCGCACCGCCCCGTCGAAGGAGCCCCGATGCCCGACATCACCCGCCGCACCCTGCTGCTCGGCACCGCGGCAACCGCCGGCCTCGCCACCCTCGGCCTGGCTGGCTGCGGCAGCCCCGGGACCGCCGTGGGCGCGTCCTCCGAGGCGGTCCGGGCGGCCGAGGCGGCCCGGCGCCCCGCGGGCCAGCGCGTGGTCTCGGCGCGGCTCGCTCCGAAAGCGACGACGGTCGATATCGGCGGACGCAGCGTGCAGACCTGGGCGTATGGCGAGAACGTCCCCGGGCCGTTGCTGCGGGCCCGCGCCGGTGACCTGCTGCGCGTCACCGTCGACAATGCCCTCCCGGCCCAGACGAGCGTGCACTGGCACGGGCTTGCGTTGCGCAACGACATGGACGGCGTCCCCGGCATCACCCAGGAGCCGATCCGTGCCGGCGGCACGTTCCAGTACGAGTTCACCGCGCCGCACCCCGGGACGTACTTCTACCACCCGCATTCCGGGGTGCAGCTCGACCGCGGCCTCTACGGCGTCCTGGTCGTCGACGACCCGAGCGAGACCGGCCGCTACGACGCCGAGTGGGTCGTCGTCCTCGACGACTGGGTCGACGGCACCGGGCAGACGCCGGACGACGTCCTCGCCAAGCTCACCGCCGCGCAGGCCACCGACGACGGCATGGGCGGCATGGGCGGAATGGACCACGGCGGCATGGGGGGCATGGGGGGCATGGGCGAGGGGATGCAGTCGCGTCTGCTCGGCGGGGCCGGCGACATCGACTACCCGCACTACCTCGTCAACGGCCGTATGCCGTCGAGCCCCGTCACGCTCACCGGCAGACCGGGCCAGCGGGTCCGGCTCCGCATCGTCAACGCCGGCTCGGACACCGCCTTCCGGCTCGCCCTCGGCGGCCACCGGCTGACCGTCACCCACTCAGACGGCTTCCCGGTGCAGCCCGTCGCTGCCGACGCCCTGCTCATCGGCATGGGCGAGCGCTTCGACGTGCTCGTGACCCTTGGCGACGGCGCCTTCCCGCTCGTCGCGTCCGCCGAGGGCAAGCAGGGCCAGGCGCTTGCCGTCGTCCGCAGCGGCAAGGGCGCCGCACCCCCCGCGGACGTCAGCCCGGCGGAGCTCACCCGCCGGGTGCTGCTCGGCACCGACCTGACCCCCACCGACGCGGTCCGCCTGCCGAACCGGAGCGTGGACACGAGCCACGACCTCGTGCTCGGCGGATCGATGGCGCCCTACCGCTGGACCATCAACGGGAAGACCTTTGCCGACAGCGCACCGCTCGACGTGCGCCAGGGCGAGCGCGTCCGGCTCCGGTTCCGCAACATGACGATGATGTTCCACCCCATGCACCTGCACGGGCACACCTTCGGCATCGCGGCCGGAGGCGCTCGCAAGGACACCGTGATCGTGCGGCCGATGCAGACCCTGCAGGTCGACTTCCAGGCCGACAACCCGGGCCAGTGGGCGACGCACTGTCACAACATCTACCACGCAGAGGCCGGCATGATGACGACCCTGTCGTACCGGACGTGACGACGTGGGCGCAACCCTCGACGGGACGGTCCCGCCCACCACCCGGAGCCGACTGGCCGCCGCGCGGGATGCCGTGTCCGCCGTCATCGGGGCGGTCATGGGCCTCGTCCCGCACGTGCTTCACCACGTCGCGCCCCTGGCCGGTGCAGCCCTCACCGCTGGAGCGGGGGGCAACGCCCTCTTCTTCGCCGTGGGGCTCCTGTTCTCGATCCCGATGCTGCGGCGGCTCCATCGGCGGTTCCACACGTGGGCGGCGCCGGCCATCGCCATCGTCGTCTTTGCCGCGCTCTTCTCGCTGTCGGCCTTCGTCATCGGTCCGGCGATCAGCGGATCGGCGACCGAGAACACCCCAGCCACCCCCGCACCGGCCGCGACCACGACGGTCGACCACGACGTCCACCACGCTCCCTGAGCTGGTCGGGGACCCTTCCCGGCTCCCTTGACCGAACCTTCATGGGAAGCCCTCGGGGCTCTCCACCTTCGATCGGCACAGTCGGAGGTGAAGGAGGGACCGACGACCGGGGAGGCCCGGCGGGGACCCTCGACGCGAAAGGAGTCGTGACCCGATGGCCAGACCGAGGGTCAACATCACGCCGGCCGAGCGCGCGGCCCGGACCGTCATCGGCCTGGTGGCTGTGGTGACGGCGACGGGGTCCCTGAAGGCGAAGACATCATGAGCACCCACGAACCGTGGCGGCCGCCGCCGGCGGACGAGCAGCGAGAGCACCACCACGAGGGCACGACCCCGGGCTCGGCCAGGCCCGACCAGCCTTCCGGCCACGGAAGGCATGGCGGCCACGGGCTGCTGATGATCGTGTGCTGCCTCCCGATGCTCGTCATCGCCGGCATCCTCTTTGCCACTGGCGCGGCTGGCGGAGGCGTCATCCTCGCCGCCCTGCTCTGCACGGCGATGATGGCCGCCATGATGGCCGGGATGGGCGGGCACAAGCACTAACCACCCACAGGGTGGCCAACGAGAGGAATGACGATGAGAGCAATGCGCCTGGCCGTCGCAACGGCCGCAGCGATCGGTGTCGCCCTGGGGCCAGCCGCGGCCGCCCGGGCCGATACGCCGGCGCCGGGGCCGGCATACGGGCAGCACGTGTCCGAGTGTGCCCGGACGATGGGCTTCTCCGGGGCCCACAACCCCGGGATGCACCAGGGCAAGGCCGGCTGGGACGGGATGCCCTGTATGCCGCGTCCCTGACGCGGCCCGGGGCCGGCACCCCCACCCGTGATCAACCTCGACGCACGCGCGGGAGCCGATCGGCCGGCCGGCTCCGGGGCCGCCCCGACCCCACCAGAGACGCCATCCGCACGCCAGCACCGACCACCCACGGTCTACGACGCACCCGGGCTGTGAGGCGGGACCGCTCCGCCCGGGGTCAGGGGGAACACCGCTGACCGTCCTCCCGGGATCGTCTCCACACGCATCCCGACCCGGACCCGGACGTGCGGGTTCGCCGCGCACGCGTCGGCCGACACCCGCAGCTCATCGTGGTCGAGGGCGACCGTCAGCCGCTGCCCGCGGTGCGAGAAGGCGAAGCCCACCCGACGCAGCCCCTCGGGCAGGCACGGGTCGAAGACGACGGTGTCGCCGGACGTACGCTGTCCGGCGAAGGCGCGGGCGACGAGGTCGATCGTGCCGGCCATGGCGCCGAGGTGGATGCCCTCGCCGGTGGTGCCGCCCTGGGTGTCGTCGAGGTCGGCGTCGAGCGCTTCGCGGAAGGTGGCCCACCCGCGGGCCGGGTCCATCCTGGCGAGGACGGACGCGTGCACGACGCGGCTCAGCGTCGAGCCGTGCGCCGTCCGCTCGAGGTAGTACGCGACCGTGGCGGCGAGCGCGTCGAGCGTCACCGGGTAGCCGAGCCGGTCGAGCATGGACCGCAGCCCGTCCGGCCCGAGCAGGTAGACGAGCATGAGGACGTCGGCCTGCTTGGCCAGCTTGTAGCGGTTTGTCGAGTCCCCCTCCGCCTCGAGGATGAGGTCGAGGCGGCCGATGTTGCCGTATGCCGCGCGGTAGCGGCCCCAGTCGAGCTCCGCCAGAGCCTCGTAGCCGGCGAACTGGCTGATGACGCCGTCGTGGAAGGGCACCGTGAGCCGGCGGCTCAGGCGCTCCCACGACTCGGGCTCGTCCGCGCCCACGCCCAGCCGCTCCCGCAGCTCGTCGCAGTGCGCCCCCGCCGTCACGGCGAGGACCTCGACAGCCCGGGCGCATACCCAAGCCGCCAGGACGTTGGTGTAGGCGTTGTCGCGCAGCCCGAGACCGGGCGCGTCAGGGTAGCCGTCGTGGTACTCGTCGGGCCCCATGACCCCGGCGAGGTGGAACCGGTCCGCGGCCGGGTCGTGGGTGGCGAGGGAGGCGAAGAACCGGGCGACCTCGATGATGAGGTCGCCGCCGCGGTGGGCCAGCCAGGCGCGGTCGCCGGTCGCCTCGTAGTACTGCCAAGCGTTGTGGGCCACGGCCAGGCCGACGTGGCGCTGGCGCCGGGAGTTGTCCGGCAACCAGCGTCCCGACCTGGCGTTGTGCAGGATCCGCGGCGTCTCCTCCCGACCGTCGCTGCCGCTCTGCCACGGGAACATCGCGCCGGTGCGGCCCTCGGCGGCGGCGGCCCGGCGGGCGGCGCCGAGGCGGCGGAAGCGGTAGTCGAGCAGGGCCCGGCTCACCCAGGGCTGGTGAGCGGTAAGCACCGGCAGGACGAACAGCTCGTCCCAGAACACGTGGCCGCCGTAGCCCTCGCCGTGCAGGCCTCGCGCCGGCACCCCGGCGCCGAGGTCCAGGCCGTAGCGCTCCCACAGCGGGGCCCAGGCCCGTTCGTGGGCAGGCAACAGGCCGGCGAACCCTCCCGGCGCGGCGTCGAGCTCGCCGAGGGCGGCCAGGGCCGGGGTGGAGATCGCGCGGTCCCGCGAGGTGAAGATCGCGACGGTCTTGTCGATCGTGACCGGCTCGCCGTCCCGCAGCACGACCTCGACCTCGAGGGCGTAGCGGTCGCCCTCGGCCTGGACAGTCTCGGCCGCGACGGCGGCGGCGCCCGTCACCGTCGTGCGGGCGGCGGTCGCGATCCGGACGTGGCTCTGGATGGTCTCCGTCTCCACGAGCAGCACGTCGTCGCCGGCGCGCTCCGCCGTCACCGTCCGCAGGTGCTCGTTGGCGAGCGCGCGGAGGTCGGCGACGTTGCTGTTCCGTATGCCGCCGTCGACCCCGGAACGCACGCTGACCGGTCCGTCCCACCCCTGCGCGACCAGCGTGGTCTGCAGCGCCGCCGAGTGCGGCCGCGCCATGGACACGAGCCGGTGCTGGCTGAGGCGCAGCCGCCGGCCGGTCGCGTCGGTCAGGACCGCGGAGCGGCTCAGCACCCCGCGGCGTAGGTCGAGAACGCGCCGCTCCCCCGTGATGCGCAGCCCGCCGGCGGACCACCAGGCGCCCCGGTCGACACGGACGTCGAGGACCAGCCAGTTGGGCGCGTTGACCAGGTGCTCGTCCTCCACCTGCCTGCCGTGGACGGTGGACACGAGCCGGTTGTACACACCGGCCAGGTAGGTGCCCGGGTAGTGCACTGCGTCGGCGGCTCGCTCTGGAGCCGCGCCGCGGGTGCCGACGTAGCCGTTGCCCAGGGTGGTCAGGGCCTCACGGTGCGCCTCATGGGCCGGGTCGAACCCGTCGTAGACGAGCGACCACGGGTCGGCGCGCAGGGCGCCAAGGTCGAGCTGGGCGACGTCGTCGACCACCACGTCGGCGCCGGCAGCCTCCAGCTCCTCACGGTGGCCCGCCCGGTCGATGCCGACCACGAGCCCGAAGCCGCCACGGCGGGCGGCGACCACCCCGGCGGTGGCGTCCTCGACGACCGCGACCCTCGCCGGGTCCACCCCGAGCCGGTCGGCGGCATACCGGAAGACCGCCGGGTCTGGCTTGCCCGGCAGCGCCCGCTCTGCCGCGACCTGCCCGTCGACCACGACGTCGAAGGCGTCGGCGAGCCCCGCCTGCGCCAGCAGCTGGCGGGCGTTGCGGCTGGCGGTGACGAGCGCGACCGGCACGCCGCCCGCCCGCAACCGGCCGAGCAGGCCGACCGTGCCGGGAAAGACCCGCACCCCGCGCTCGGCGATGAGCTCGCCGTAGATCTCCTGCTTGCGGGCGGCCAGTCCGTGCACCGAGCGGCGCCCCGGTGGATCGGATGCCGTCCCGACGGGCAGCTCGAGGCCGCGTGACTCGAGGAAGGCGACCACCCCGTCCTCACGGGAGCGGCCATCGACGTGGCGGAGGTAGTCCGTGGCCGGGTCGAAGGCGGCATACGGTCCCGACGGCAGGCTCGGGTCGCCCAGGACCTCGTCGAACAGCTGTTTCCAGGCGACCGCATGCACGTCGGCCGTGTCGGTCACGACGCCGTCCATGTCGAAGATCACCGCCTCCTGTGGCGGGAGGGCTCCCGTCGGTGCCGGTGCCTCGCGCTCGCCGTCCGATGGGTTCATCGGGCACCGACCGGCGCCGGCTGGGCCGGCTCGCGCGTCCTCGCGCCGTCCTGCGGAGTCGCGGGTGCGGCAGGCAGGGGCAGGCGCCTCAGCAGGAGCGCGTTGACGGCGACGATGACGGAGGAACCGGACATCGACAGGGCGGCGATCTCCGGACTGAGTCGGATCCCGAACGCGGTGTAGAAGACGCCGGCGGCGATCGGCAGGGCGATGGCGTTGTAGCCGATCGCCCAGCCGAGGTTCTGCCGCATCTTGCGCAGGGTCCCCTTGCCGATGCGCAGCGCGACCGGCACGTCCAGGGGGTCCGAGCGCATGAGCACGACGTCGGCGGTCTCGATGGCCACGTCGGTCCCGGCGCCGATGGCGATGCCGAGGTCGGCGCGGGCCAGGGCCGGCGCGTCGTTGACCCCGTCGCCCACCATGGCGACCTTCCTTCCCTGCGCCTGCAGCTGGGCCACCCGGTCGGCCTTGTCGCCGGGGAGCACCTCGGCGATGACGGTGTCGATGCCGAGCTGGTCGGCGATGCGCTGCGCGGTCGCCTCGTTGTCCCCCGTGAGCATGACGACCTCGATGCCCGACTCGTGGAGCGCCGCCACGGCCGCGGCCGCCGACGCCCGCGCGGCATCGGCCAGGGCGATCACCCCGACGGCACGTCCGTCGACCGCCGCGAGCACGGCCGTCCGTCCGGCCGCGGCCAGCTCGTCCCGGCTGGTCGCCAACGGGCCGAGCTCGACGTGCTCGGCGTCCATGAGGCGCCGGTTGCCGACGAGGACGCGACGGCCGGCGACGCTGGCCGTGGCCCCGTGGCCGGGGACGTTGCGGAAGTCCGCGACCGGCAGCGACGCGGCACCGGCGCGCGCCGCGTGGGCGGCGATGGCCTGCGCCAGCGGGTGCTCGGACTCGCGCTCGACCGCGGCGACGAGGCCCAGGAGCTCCGCCTCGTCCAGGCCCGCGACGACGACGTCGGTGACCTCGGGCTGGCCCTTGGTGAGGGTGCCGGTCTTGTCCAGGACGACGGTGTCGATGCGGGCGGCGGTCTCCAGGGCGGTGGCGTTCTTGAAGAGCACCCCACGCTTCGCACCCAGCCCGGTGCCGACCATGATCGCGGTCGGGGTGGCCAGCCCGAGGGCGTCAGGGCAGGTGATGACGACCACGGTGATGGCGAAGAGCATCGCGGTCGGCACGCTCGCGCCGGCGAGGAGCCAGGCGAGGAACGTCGCGGTCCCGCCGATGAGGGCGACGAAGACGAGCCAGAATGCCGCCCGGTCGGCGAGCCGCTGCCCGGGCGCCTTGGAGTTCTGGGCCTCCTGCACGAGCGCGACGATCTGGGCCAGGGCCGTGTCCGCCCCGACCTTGCTCGCCCGGGCCCGCAGCGTCCCGGTCGTGTTGATGGAGGCGCCGATGACCTCGGAGCCCGGGGCCTTGCCCACCGGCATGCTCTCCCCCGTGACCATCGACTCGTCGACCTCGGACTCGCCCTCCTCGACCACCGCGTCGACGGGCACCTTGGAGCCGGGCCGGATGAGCAGCAGGTCGCCGACGGCCACCTCGGCGGTCGGCACCTCCAGCTCGACGCCGTCGCGCAGGACCACGGCCTGCGCCGGTGCCAGCTCGAGCAGGGTCCGCACCGCGTCGTTGGCCCCGCCGCGGGCACGCATCTCGACCCAGTGCCCGAGCAGCACGAAGGTCGTCAGGACGGTGGCGGCCTCGTAGAACACGTCCCCGCCGCCGGTCAGGGTGACCCCCAGGCTGTAGAGCCAGCCGGCGCCCACCCCGACTGCGACGAGGACCATCATGTCGAGCGTCCTCGCCCGCAGCGCCCGGAAGGCTCCGTCGAAGAAGATCCACGCGGAGTAGAAGATGACCGGCAGGGACAGCAGGAGGGCGAACACGTCGTCGCGCAGCCCAAAGGGCGCCGGCGCCGTGAAGCCGAGAACCTCGCGGCCGATCGGTGACCACAGGAGAACCGGGATCGAGAGGATCAGGGCGAGCAGGAACCGGCCCCGCATGTCGCGGATCATGTCCTCCATCGACCCGCCGCCGTGGTGCCCTCCGTGGCCTTGATGCGCGGCGTGGCCGTCGGCGTCGGCTGTCGCCGGCTCGGTCATGGGATCGCACACGTGCTCGGGGGTGGAGCGACCCGCGCAGTGGTACCCGCACTCGTTGATCCACGTGGTCAGCTGGGCCACCGAGGTGAGCTGGGGATCGTAGGTCACCGTGGCGGTCTGCGAGCCGGCACTGGCGCGCACGGCCACCACCCCGGGCCGGTGCTGCAGCGTCTTCTCCACGACCGGCTCGGAGGTCGCCCAGTGCAGGCCGCCGACCTGGAGGATGGTGGTCTGGGTCTTCATGTGCTTGTCCTTCCGCTGTGGTTCCCAACCTTCAAGATACCCCCTATGGGTATGCCGGCAAGGGTCAGGCGTCGTCCTTCACGGAACCTTCATGAAACCTCGACCCGGCGCATGGCATACACCGGCCGATACTGGGCGCGCAGCCCGGGCTCCCCGGGCCGCTCGCCAATGCCACCGGCCGGAAGGCCACCGACCGAAGGACCCTGCCTTGCTTCGCCCACCCCGCGCCATCGCCCTTACTGCCGCGCTCGCCGGCGTGCTCGCCGTCTCCGCCTGCGGGCAGAGCTCCCAGCCAGCAGGAGGCGGCGCGGGCGGCGTCACCAGCCCGTCGGCCTCGACCCAGCCGGGGTCGACCATGGCGAGCACCCACAACGACGCCGACGTCGCGTTCGCGACGGACATGGTCCCGCACCACGCCCAGGCGGTGGAGATGGCGGAGCTCGCCCTGACGCAGGCGACCAGCGCCGAGGTCAAGAAGCTGGCCACCGAGATCAAGGCCGCCCAGGACCCCGAGATCCAGGCCATGTCCGGTTGGCTCAAGAGCTGGGGTAAGCCGGTGCCGAGCACCATGGCAGGCCATGGCATGGGCTCGATGGGCTCGAGCGAGAGCGGGATGATGTCGTCGCAGGAGATGGACGACCTCGGCAAGGCCAGCGGGACTGGCTTCGACACGATGTGGCTCGAGATGATGATCAGGCACCACCGGGGCGCGGTGGCGATGGCGCAAACCGAGCTCGGCTCCGGGAGCAGCGCTGAGGCCAAGAGGCTCGCCCAGGACATCGTCGACGCCCAGAACAAGGAGATCGCTGAGATGACCGCCCTGCTCGGGACCCTGAAGAAGTGACGCTCGGCCGGCCGCGGCGCCGTCTCGTCGGATTGGTCGTTGCAGCGGTGGCAGCCGCGGCCCTGGCCGGCTGCGGCGCGCAGGACGGCGCGGTGCCGGCCGCCGCCGGCGCGCCGTCGTCGGCAGCGGCCCGCTCCGCGCTGCCGAGCGGTCACGTCCACGGCATCGGCCGTGACCCGGCGGATGGGACGCTCTACCTCGCCACCCACGAGGGCCTGTTTCGACGGGCCTCCAGCGCGTGGCAGCGGGTGGGGCCCGTCATCGACCTCATGGGTTTTGCAGTCGCCGGGCCGGGCCGCTTCCTTGCCTCGGGCCATCCGGGCATCGGAGTGGATCTCCCCCAGCCCGTCGGCCTCATCGAGTCGCGGGACGGGGGCCAGTCGTGGACGGTCCGCTCTCGCGGCGGCGCGTCAGACTTCCACACCCTGACCTCCTGGGCCAAGGGGGTGATCGGCTTCGACGGGCGGCTGCGTTCCACGAGCGACGGGGCGAGCTGGCGCGAGCTCTCCCTCGACGCCGAGCCGCGCTCGGTGGCGTCTTCTCCCGATGGTGCCGCGGTCCTGGCGACGACGGCCGAGGGGCTGCGGCTCTCCACCGACCACGGCGCGAGCTGGCGGACGGCCGGCTCGAGCCCGCTGCTGCTGCTGGTGGCCTGGGCCGACGCACGGACGGCCGTGGGCGTCACGCCCGAGGGCCAGGTCGCGCTCAGCACGGACGCTGCCAAGAGCTGGACGAGCGGCGCCGCCACCGTCGCGGACGCTCCGCACGCACTCACGGCGACGCGGCGTCCCGACGGGACGCTCGAGATCCTCGTGGTCTCGTCCGCGGGCATCGAGCAGAGCCTGGACTCGGGCGCGTCCTTCACGCTGCTGCCGGCGTCCTGAGCCCTCCGCTGCCCTGCCGGGGAATATTACCCGGAGGGGGTATGCTGTAGGGGCGAGACCGGAGGGAGCCCTCGATGGACGAACACGACTCAGCGCCCGATGTGGTGCCCGGATACATCGACAACAAGGATGCCCAGCTGAGGCGCCTGCGCCGCATCGAGGGGCAGGTGCGGGGCCTGCAACGGATGGTCGAGTCCGACACGTACTGCATCGACATCCTCACGCAGGTCTCCGCCGCGACCAAGGCCCTGGAGGCGGTGGCCCTGGGCCTGCTCGACGACCACCTGCACCACTGCCTCACCCACGCCGCCCGCGAACCGTCCGCCCACCTCGACGACAAGATCGCCGAGGCGTCGGCCGCCATCGCGCGGCTGGTCCGTTCCTGACAACCACCGGCAGCATCCAGACCCGTTCACCCCTACGAGGAGAGCACCATGAGCACCCAGACCTTTCCCGTCACCGGCATGACCTGCGGCCACTGCGTGAGCGCGGTCACGAGCGAGCTGCAGCAGCTCGAGGGCGTCAGCGACGTCACGGTCGACCTCGTCGCCGGCGGCACCTCCACCGTGACGGTTGCCAGCGCCGAGCCCGTCAGCGAGTCCCAGGTCGCCGCGGCCCTCGACGAGGCTGGGGACTACCAGCTCGTCACCGAGTAATGACGACGCAGCTGCACGACTCGGCGCAGCCGACCCACGACGTCGAGCTGCGCATCGGCGGCATGACCTGCGCGTCGTGCGCCGCCCGAATCGAGAAGAAGCTCAACAAGATTCCCGGTGTGTCGGCGACGGTCAACTACGCCACCGAGAAGGCCAAGGTCACCTACGCGGCGGACGTGGCCCCCGAGGACCTCGTGGCCACGGTCGAGGCCACCGGCTACACGGCGTCGCTGCCCGCGCCGCCCCTGCCGCCGGAGGCGAGTGAGCCCGGGGACGAGCGCGACCGCGAGGCGGAGGCGTGGCGCCAGCGCCTCGTCGTCTCGGCCGTCCTCACCGCGCCCGTCCTGGTCCTGTCGATGGTCCCGGCGCTCCAGTTCGCCAACTGGCAGTGGGTGTCTCTGACTCTCGCGTCCCCCGTGGTCGTCTGGGGTGCTCTCCCCTTCCACCGGGCCGCCTGGACCAACCTGCGCCACCGGGCCGCGACGATGGACACGTTGATCTCGGTGGGCGTGGGGGCGGCATACCTGTGGTCGCTCTGGGCGCTGCTGTTCACCCCGGCCGGCATGACCGGGATGCGGATGCCGTTCGAGCTGTTGCCCGGGCGCGAGGCGGGGGCGACGCCGAGCCTCTACCTCGAGGTCGCCTCTGCCGTGACGACGTTCATCGTCGCCGGGCGCTACTTCGAGGCCCGGGCCAAGCGGCAGTCGGGCGCCGCCCTACGGGCGCTGCTCGACCTGGGCGCGAAGGACGTCGCCGTCCTCCGCGATGGACCCGCGGGCGCAACCGAGGTCCGTATGCCGGTGAGCCGGCTCGCGGTCGGCGACGAGTTCGTCGTGCGGCCGGGTGAGAAGATCGCCACGGACGGCACGGTGCTGCGCGGCACCTCCGCGGTCGACGCCTCGATGCTCACCGGTGAGTCCGTGCCCGTCGAGGTCGGGCCCGGCGACGCCGTCGTCGGCGCCACCGTCAACGCCGGTGGGCGGCTCGTGGTGCGCGCGACCAGGGTCGGTTCCGACACCCGGCTGGCCCAGATGGCCCGGCTCGTCGAGGACGCCCAGAACGGCAAGGCGCAGGTCCAGCGCCTCGCCGATCGGGTCTCGGCCGTGTTCGTGCCGATCGTCATCGGCCTGTCGCTGGCCACACTCGCGGCGTGGCTGCTGACGGGGCACTCGGCCACGGCGTCCTTCACGGCGGCCGTCGCCGTGCTCATCATCGCGTGTCCGTGCGCGCTGGGTCTGGCCACCCCGACGGCGCTGCTCGTCGGGACCGGCCGGGGGGCCCAGCTCGGCATCCTCATCAAGGGGCCGCAGGTCCTCGAGTCGACCCGGCGGGTCGACACGGTCGTGCTCGACAAGACCGGCACGGTCACGACAGGCAAGATGGGCGTCACCGACGTGCATCCGGTGGCCGGCGTGGCGGCCGAGGAGGTGCTGAGGATCGCCGGCGCGCTTGAGGACGCCTCGGAGCACCCCATCGGCCGAGCCATCGCCCGGCACGCGAGCGAGTCCGGAGTCGACCTTCCTCCGGTGGAGGACTTCCGCAGCCATGGCGGAAACGGGGTCACGGGCATCGTCGACGGGCATGCCGCCGTTGCGGGGCGTCGGTCGTGGCTCGAGGGCGAGTGGGCGCTGCCGACGCCGCAGCAGCTCGTCCGGCTCGCCGAGGCGGCCGAGGGCGAGGGCCGGACGCCCGTCTGGGTCGGCTGGGACGGGCAGGTGCGGGCCGTCGTCGTCGTGTCCGACACCATCAAGGAGACCTCCGCCGAGGCGGTCGCGCAGCTGCGGCGGCTGGGCCTGCGGCCGGTGCTGCTCACTGGTGACAACGCGCGGGCGGCCCATGCCGTCGCAGGACGCGTCGGCATCGCGACCCCGGACGTCATCGCCGAGGTCCTGCCGGCCGACAAGGTCGATGCCGTGAAGCGGCTCCAGGCGCGGGGCGCCACGGTCGCCATGGTGGGCGACGGAGTCAACGACGCCGCCGCCCTGGCCCAGGCCGACCTCGGCCTGGCCATGGGGACCGGCACCGACGTCGCGATCGAGGCCTCCGACCTCACGCTCGTCAGCGGCGACCTGCGGGCCGCCCCGGACGCGATCCGGCTGGCCCGCGCCACCCTGCGCACGATCAAGGGCAACCTCTTCTGGGCGTTCGCCTACAACGTGGCGGCGCTCCCGCTGGCCGCGCTCGGGCTGCTCAACCCGCTCATCGCGGGCGCGGCCATGGCGTTCAGCTCGGTCTTCGTCGTGAGCAACAGCCTGCGGCTGCGGTCCTTCGACCCGAGCCGCTGAGTCACCCCCTGTCCCGGGCGGCCACCACGAGCGGTCGCTTGCCCGCAGGGCCTGCGCGGATGGTGTCGACGACGGCGACCTCGACCGTCCTGTCAGGGGCCACGCCTGCCTGCGACAGGGCGTCCCGCAGGGCCCGCTCGGTCGAGGCGGCGTCGAAGCCGGATCCCGGAGCCGCCACGAGCACGCGCAGGCCGGCGTCCTCCTGGCGGACCTGCCAGCCTGCGGCGTCCACCAGGTCGAGGACCTGGTGGAAGACGACGGGGTGCACCGACACGGTGCCCGTCCCCCGCGCGGGCAGGGTCAGCACGTCGTCGGTCCGCCCCTCGATCCGTGCGATGAGGCGGAAGGGCAGCCCGCAGGGACACGGCTTCGCGGCAACCTCGATCCGGTCGGTCATCTCGTAGCGGAGCAGCGGGATGGTGCGGCTGAAGAGCACCGTCGCGAGCAGTCGGTCACCCGGCTGCCCGTCGGGGATCGGGCGGTATTGGTCGTCGACGACCTCCGGGATGACGAGGTCTTCGAAGAGGTGCATGCCGTGGTGGTGGTTGCACTCGGCCGCGATGCCGCCGGTCTCGGTGGCGGCGTAGACGTCGAACGGCGCAACTCCCCAGGCGTGCTTGGCCATCGCGCGGGCCTCTTCCGTGAGGACCTCCGAGGAGGAGTTGACCGCACGCGGAGCGACCCGCAACCGGCCAGCGAGCTGCTCGCCGGCGAGGACCCTGATCATCGACGCATACGCGACGAGCACGTCCGGGCGTATGCCGTTGAGCCGGTGGACGACCAGCGGCAGCGGCGAGGCGGCGTCGAGTCGCTCGCTCCTGACGAAGGGGCTGCGCACTGTGGCGGCCACCCGGGACGACTGATGCCAAGCGGTCGTCGAGCTGACCACCGCCAGACGGACGCGTTGCCGTGGCCCGGCGCTGACTCCGGCCCATTCGTTGGCGCGAGCGTAGGAGGCGATCACGGTCGCCCACTCCTCGGCATTGTTGGGGATGATGCTCCTGCGTCCAGAGCTGCCCGACGTCGCCGAGACCCAGTACCGCCCGGAGAAGAGCCGAGGACCGTGCAGCCCGGCGAGGTAGGCCTGGAGATCGGCGAGCCGGATCGACGGGTCCGTGCTGATCTCGTCGAAGTGGTCCATCAGAGTGGCCTTCGTCAGGACCGGGAGCTCGTGGAACGGAGCCCGCTCAAGACCGCGAAGCAGCCGCGCGTAGAAGAGAGAGTGGGCTGACGCGAACTCCCGCAGCTGCGTCAGCTCGCGCGCCTGATGCGCCCTGAGCTCGGCCTCACTCCACCGCTCGTGCTGGCGCAGCCGGCGCCGCTTGGACAGCACCCGCAGCACAAACGCCACTGACATCTCCCTCAGCGTAGCCCCGTGCCCCAGGTCAGGCCGCAGGCTCCCTGCGGAGGCTGTCGATGGCTTCGAGCCAGGTTTCGGCGTCGATGCCGAGCTCGTCGAGGAAGGCTTCGTCAAGGAAGGCATGGCCGGGATCCACGGGCGGAGGCCAGCCGAGCGCCGAAGGTGGTGACGAGGCATAGGTCGCGCCCGTGGGCGTGGTCGTCACGACGCGGTGGGGACTGGTGTTGTCCGGGGTGACCTGCCAGCCGGAACTGCTCTTGGCCAGGTTGCAGCGCTGGCACAGCCCTTGTCCGTTGGCGAGACTGGTCGGCCCACCGTCGGCGTATGGAACGACGTGGTCGGCATCACGGATGGGGGCTCCGCACCAGGGCGTCCTGCAGTACTGGTCCCGATAGACGATGAGCCGCCGCAGCGGTCCGTCGAACCGTCGGCGGCGCGTGTCGGCACTGGCGATCGTGTCGTCGACCGGGTCGGTGAACAGGCGCCGCAGCCAACCCCGCGCCTGAGCCCCGGCTTCGGCCTCGGCTTCGGCCTCGGGCAAGGCTGTCGGCTCCGACAGGGGCGCTCCAGTGGCGCGGTGGCCGGGTAGCGCGGTGGCACCGGTGAGCAGGCCTCTGGCCACGGCGGCAGGGAGGGGGCCGTAGTGCTCGAGCCGAGCGGTGCTGTCCTCGCCGGTGAGCAGGGCGGCGTCGGTCATGACGAGCCCGACCTCGATGGGCACGTCCTCGGCGCGCGCCTGCCCGGTCAGGCGCTGCACGAACGTGTCGGCCTTGATCTGGTCGAGGCTGCGCGGGTCGCCGGCGGCCCGGGCTGACCGGGCGGCCTGGTCCAGGGCCTTGAAGACGGACACGCCCTGCGCGGCCGGGACGTAGCCGGTGACCAGGGCCATCACGTCAGGGGCGGGGCGCACCGTGACACGCCGGTCCGCGACCGCCCGGCGGCCGCGGCCCACCACGGCGTGCGGGTCGGCGCGGTATGCGGCCGCGCCGGCCTCGGCACGCACCTGCCGGTCGGACAGGTCGGGCAGCCGACCGGCCAGAGCGGCGTCCAGAGCCTTGCGGTCGGCGCGATCGAGGACGACCGCGGCCTGCGCCACGAGCGTTGCGCGCCACTCCGACACGCCGCCGTCGCACATGCCCTGGAGCGTTTCCGGGAGGTCCTGCACGAGCAGCTTGGCCAGACCGAGAAGCCGCGACCCGCGGTGCGGTGAGTCACGCCGGGCGAGGGCGATCTGCTCGGCCACGCCGCGGCCACGTTGGCTGGCCGGCACGCCGGCGGCAGCCTGCGCCTCGCGCTGGGACGCGTCGAACGCGACGGCGATCTTCGCCTGCGCGGCGGCTGCGGCGTTCTTGACCTGCTCAAGGAGGCTCAGCTGCTCGATCCGCTCCGCGTCGCCCACACCTGCGTCGAGGTCCGGCAGGCGCGCGAGGAACGCGGCGACCTCGGCGGTGGTCATCACCGCGTCCCCCCCAGGGATGTATCGAACATGTGTTCTACTATAGTGCCGTGCCACGCTCCTGACAATCCCTCGACCCAAGACATTTCCGGGCTCGTCCGCAGGCGCCCGCCGCGTCTCGACCAGGGCGTCACCTCCCGCCGGCGAGCGTGCAGCTACACCGGGGCAGGCAGGCGCACTCGGCAAGGGTCTTGCGACTCTGTCCGTCCGTCGAAAGGTCATGAAAACGTGAAGAGTGGGTCGAACTGGCCCGGTTGGGATGCAGGTGATGAAGCCTCAGAACTACGCCGCGCGCACCGCCTACCGACCTCCGGCGGACTGGTACCGGCGACTGAACGCGCTGGGCGTACTCCTCACCTCTGTGGGGCTGGCGCCGCGCGATGCGGTGACGCTGGAGGTCCGCGGCCGGACCTCCGGTGCGGCCCGGCGAGTGCCGATCCTGCGGACCCGGCATCGGGGTGAGGACTACCTGGTCGCCCTGGCCGGCGAGTCTCACTGGGTGCGGAACGTCCGAGCTGCGCAGGGGCGGGCGGTGATCCGGCGCCGCGGAGCGCGGCCTGTCCTCCTCGAGGAGCTGCCACCCACGAAGCGTCCCGAGGTCATTGCCGAGTACCTGCACGCCGGGCGTCGCCGCAGCGGCGACAGGGCCGGGGCGGACCAGGCGCGGTTCTACTTCGGGCTGGACCCCGCCGCCACCATCGAGGACATCGGTCGGATAGCTGACGGATACCCGGTGTTCCGCGTCCACTACCTGGGCGCGGACGCTGAACCTGTCCGGGCCCGCCGCCGTCCCCACGGGTTGGCGAGGATCGAGGGCGAGATCACGATCGGGCGTCCCGTGGAGGAGGTGTTCGACTACGTCGCGGACCAGACCAACGAGCCGCGGTACAACCCCAGGATGGTGCGCGCGGACAAGGTCACTGCCGGGCCGATCGGCACGGGCACCCGGTTCAGGTCGGCGGTCCGGTCGGCGGGACGCATCGCCGAGATGGTCATCGAGTGCACCAGCTACGACCGCCCTCGACTGCTCGCCACGACCACCACGATGAGCCAGGCCGACATCGCCTACACGCTGAGATTCGACCCGGTCGAGGCGGGCACCCGCATGCGATGGTCCGGACACGTGCGGCCGAAGGGTGCGCTCCGACTGCTGGGACCGCTGATCACGTGGATGGGTGTCCGCCAGGAGCACCGGATCTGGTCGAGCCTGAAGAGGCACCTCGAGGGTGCGCCGGTCGCTGGGGCGTAGTGGGAGATGGGGCCAGGTCCGTGGGCTGGAGGAGTGGCTGCGATCCTGGCCGCGGCGATGCTCCTCGCCGGCATCGCGGGCCTGGTCACCCGCAGTCCCCGTGGACGTCCCTGGTTGACCGTCCTCTTCGGCATCAACGCCGGGTACGGCGAGGTCTCTCCCGACACGTTGCGGACGGTCCAACCAGTCGACGTCCTGCTGCTGGTCCTTGCCGGGGTGACCTACAGCGGGTTCTGGCCGGGACCCGGTGCCAGCCACTTGGGGTGGATGGTCTTGGCAATCGCCCAGCCTGTGCTCGGCATCGCGATCCTGCTGGTCACCCGGCTGTGGGGTCGGTCGGGCCTGATGGGCGGCGCCCTCGTCCTGTCGTTCCTCATGCTGATCGACGACACCTGGACCGCTGCCGGCTGGCTGGGAGTGACCGCGAGCGTGCTCCTGCTGGTGGGCGACTTCGCCACAACCGGAGGCCCTCGCCGCCGCCCGCTGGCGTGGGTCCTCGCGGCCGGCTACGCAGCGCTGACCCTCTGGTTTGGATGGATCGGGGGGATCCTGCTCACGTAATCGAGCTCGTGCCTGCCGCCGTCGGGCGACATGCCGCGTCGACGTCGTCCGGCGCGCCGGAGTCCAGGTGCCGGAGCAGGTGTCGGTCGTCGGGTTCGACGACATCGAGCAGGCCGCCTACGCGCCAACGTCGGCCCGGCTGAGCAGTCCCGGCCGTACCGAAGTGGCCACTCGACCCGCACACCCGAGTGGCCACTCGACCCGCACACCCGAGTGGCCACTTGCGTGCAGTCCCGGCCGTACCGAAGTGGCCACTCGACCCGCACACTCGAGTGGTCACTTCGGTGCAGCCCCCGCCGTACCGAAGTGGCCACTCGACGGGGGGCTTTGAGGGACAGCAGGCACCTGGGACGGCGGCCGTGCGTCCGCTTCACTCGCCGGCTGTGGGGTCATGGGCACTCCGTCGGCCGGGCAGGGCGCAGGCCCGGCGGTCAGGAAGCCAGGC
>NZ_DASSMH010000120.1:0-7601 GCF_035688975.1 Intrasporangium sp.
CCACGCTGCCGGGCGGCACGCTGCGCATCCACGGCACGGTGCACGTGTCCGGGGCGAGCACCACCGGCGTCGTCGACGGCGGGACGGGTCGGTATGCGCACGCGCACGGAACGATCGCGATCGGCTCGGGCGCCGACCCGCTCAACACCTACCGGCTGACGCTCGTCGCGGGCGCCGCGGGCGGCACCACCGTCTAGGCCCCCAGCCCGCGGCCTGCATGCCGCCCCATCCGCGGCCAGGCCGGATGCCTCAAGGACGATTCAGCTCGAGCAGCATGCGGTGGTTGCCGAGCGTGTTCGGCTTGACCCGCTCGAGGTCGAGGAACTCCGCGACGCCCTCGTCATAGGAGCGCAGCAGCTCGGCGTAGACGTCCGGCGGCACCGCCTGCCCCTCGATGACCTCGAACCCGTGCCGCATGAAGAACCGCGTCTCGAAGGTGAGGCAGAAGAGCCGTGCGACGCCGAGCTCTCGTGCCTGCTCGACGAGCGCGTCGAGGATGCGGCCGCCGAGGCCGGTCCCGAGCTGGTCCGGCGCGACGGCGAGCGTGCGGATTTCGGCGAGGTCCTCCCACATCACGTGGAGCGCCCCACAGCCCACGATCCGCCCGTCCACCTCGGCGACGAGGAACTCCTGCACCGCCTCGTAGTAGCTGACCGCCTCCTTGCTCACCAGGACCCGACGCTCCGCGAGCGGCGCCACGAGGGCGCGGATGCCGCGGACGTCGCTCGTGCGGGCCCGGCGGATGGCGGGCTGACCGGCGCCCGTCACCGGAGGTTGCCGTCGCGGAAGTCGCCGAAGAGGGCGCGCGCCTGGGGCCCGAGTACGACGATCGACTGCTGCCCCGCCCAGCCGAAGGCGCCCTGGGCGACCCCGCGGCCCACCTTGAGCGGGTCGAGCGTGTGGAAGCGGGCGGCATACGTGAGGATCTGCTCGGCGGACAGGTCGGACGCGGCGTGCCGTCCCAGCGTGGTCAGCGCGCCCGGAAGGCCCAGAGGGCCGGCGAGCCGCGCCTTGACAGCGGCCGCGACGAGAAGCTCGCCCTGGTGCCGAGACCTGCCGAAGTCACCGTCGGGGAGGCTCTTGCGCTCCCGGGCGTAGGCGAGCGCCTGCGCGCCGGTCAGCGTGTGCGCACCCGCGGCAAGGAGGGTCCGGTCCGGGCCGACCGTGACCGGCTTCGGGATGACGACGGGTATGCCGCCCAGCTCGTCCACGACTCTGGTGAAGCTGGCGAAGCCGAGCAGGACGTAGCCCTCGATCGGCAGGCCGGTGACGCCGCGGACCGTCTGCAGCTGGGCCCGGGGCCCGCCGAAGACGAGGGCGGAGTTGATCTTGCCGGCGCCGCCGGTCGACAGCGGCACCCAGAGGTCTCGCGCCATGCCCATGACACCACCCCCGCCGGAGCCGTCGGTGCCGACCACCTGGAGGGTGTCGGCACGCGTGCGCGTCTGGTCCTCGCCCGGACGGGCGTCCGATCCGATGGCGAGCACCCAGCGAGGCCCGGTGCCGAGGCTCGGCGTGCCGACCCCGAGCGAGGGCCACCAGCCGCCCACGACGCGCCACGCCGGACCGACGGCCAGGGTGACGTCGTCGCCCGCGCTGACGGCCGCCACCTGCTCGCCCCGCCACGAGCCGGTCGTCGCCCTCGCACCGGCCGGCACCGCGGCGGGCCTGCGCGCCGCCAGGGCGGCTGCCGCCGCAGGGGAGGCCGTTGCGGTCAACGGCCGACCGGCATACAGGTCGGCGACCAGGGCAGCCAGCCCCGCGGGCGCGCCCGCGACCGTGCCTTGGCCGCCCTGAGCGGACGACGCGGACGAGGACGACGCCGTGCCGGGCAGGCCGCCCCCGGAGGGCGCGGGGCCGGTGCTGGGTGACGTGCCGGTGCATCCCGTGGCGGCGACGAGGAGGGCCACGAGGATGGAGACGACAGCGGGGAGGGGGATCGCGGGTCGACGCCGCTCCGGGAGGCTCACGGGCACCACCGTAGGCCCCCCGCCCGCTCACCGGTTCGAGGTGTCAGCGCGTCACCGGTGCGACGCGCTGACACCTCGACCCCACTCAGCGCCTGGTTCAGTCGTTGCCAGCGACCTTCTTGTCGTCCGGGACCGGCGCCGGGTCGCCGAAGCTGGCGGCCAGTGCGTCGTCGAGCGCCGCGCCCTCGGTGATCTCGGCCAGGTCGTCCGCCGGGCGGTGGCCCGGCCGCGCCTTGTCCGTGAAGGTGAAGTGCTCGGCCTTGTCCTCGCCCTCGGTGTCGACGAGCACGTGCTGGCCGGCGGTGAACTCGGCGTAGAGGATCTTCTCGGACATGGCGTCCTCGATCTCGCGCTGGATCGTCCGCCGCAGGGGACGGGCGCCGAGCACGGGGTCGTAGCCCTTCTTCGCCAGCAGCGCCTTGGCCGCGGGCGCCAGCTCGATGCCCATGTCCTTGTCCTTGAGTCGCTTGTCGAGCTTGGCGATCTCGAGGTCGACGATCTGCGTGATCTCGTCCCGGTTGAGGTGCGGGAACACGATGATGTCGTCGACACGGTTGAGGAACTCGGGCCGGAAGTGCTGCTTGAGCTCGTCCTGCACCTTGGACTTCATCCGCTCGTAGTCGCTGCGGGTGTCGGGCCCGGCCGAGAAGCCCATCGACGCCTTGGAGATGTCCCGCGTGCCGAGGTTGGTCGTCATGATGATGACGGTGTTCTTGAAGTCGACCACCCGACCCTGGGAGTCGGTGAGCCGGCCGTCCTCGAGCACCTGCAGCAGCGAGTTGAAGATCTCCGGGTGTGCCTTCTCGATCTCGTCGAACAGCACGACCGAGAACGGCTTGCGCCGCACCTTCTCGGTGAGCTGGCCGCCCTCCTCGTAACCGACGTAGCCGGGGGGCGAGCCGAACAGCCGGCTCACCGTGTGCTTCTCGGCATACTCCGACATGTCGAGCTGGATGAGCGCGTCCTCGTCGCCGAAGAGGAACTCGGCCAGCGTCTTGGCCAGCTCGGTCTTACCGACGCCGGTCGGGCCGGCGAAGATGAACGAGCCACCGGGACGCCGCGGGTCCTTGAGGCCGGCGCGCGTGCGGCGGATCGCCTGCGACAGGGACTTGATCGCCTCGTCCATGCCCACGATCCGCTTGTGCAGCTCGTCCTCCATGTGGAGCAGCCGGCTGGACTCCTCCTCGGTGAGCTTGAAGACCGGGATCCCGGTGCTCGCGGCCAGCACCTCGGCGATGAGCTCCTCGTCGACCTCGGCGACGACGTCCATGTCGCCGGACTTCCACTGGTTCTCCCGCGCGGCCTTCTCGGCGCGCAGCTTCTTCTCCTCGTCGCGCACCCGCGCGGCCCGCTCGAAGTCCTGGCCGTCGATGGCCGACTCCTTCTCGCGGACGAGCGCGGCGATCTTCTCGTCGAAGACGCGCAGGTCCGGTGGCGCCGTCATCCGGCGGATGCGCAGGCGGGCGCCTGCCTCGTCGATGAGGTCGATGGCCTTGTCGGGAAGGAACCGGTCGTTGATGTAGCGGTCGGCCATGTTGGCGGCGGAGACGAGAGCGCCGTCGGTGATGGTCACCCGGTGGTGCGCCTCGTAGCGGTCGCGCAGGCCCTTGAGGATCTCGATGGTGTGGGGCAGCGTCGGCTCCTGCACCTGGATGGGCTGGAACCGGCGCTCGAGGGCCGAGTCCTTCTCGATGTGCTTGCGGTACTCGTCGAGCGTGGTCGCCCCGATCGTCTGCAGCTCCCCACGGGCGAGCATCGGCTTGAGGATCGAGGCGGCGTCGATCGCGCCCTCGGCCGCCCCGGCACCCACGAGGGTGTGGATCTCGTCGATGAAGATGATGATGTCGCCGCGGGTGCGGATCTCCTTGAGGACCTTCTTCAGGCGCTCCTCGAAGTCGCCCCGGTAGCGGCTGCCGGCGACGAGCGAGCCGAGGTCGAGGGTGTAGACCTGCTTGTCCTTGAGGGTCTCGGGCACCTCGCCCTTGACGATGTCCTGGGCCAGGCCCTCGACGACGGCCGTCTTGCCGACGCCGGGCTCGCCGATGAGGACCGGGTTGTTCTTGGTGCGGCGCGAGAGCACCTGCATCACGCGCTCGATCTCCTTCTCGCGCCCGATGACCGGGTCGAGCTTGCCCTCGCGGGCCGCCTGCGTGAGGTTGCGACCGAACTGGTCGAGCACCAGCGATCCGGCGGGCGTCCCCTCGGGCTGGGCGCTCGGGCCGACGCCCGCGCTCGTCTTGTCGCCCGGGCCGCCCTGGTAGCCGGACAGCAGCTGGATGACCTGCTGGCGCACCTTGTTGAGCTCCGCGCCGAGCTTGACGAGCACCTGGGCGGCGACGCCCTCGCCCTCGCGGATCAGGCCCAGCAGGATGTGCTCGGTCCCGATGTAGCTGTGCCAGAGCTGCAGCGCCTCGCGCAGGGAGTATTCGAGGACCTTCTTGGCGCGCGGCGTGAAGGGGATGTGCCCGGTCGGGGCCTGCTGGCCCTGCCCGATGATGTCCTGGACCTGGGCACGGACCGCCTCGAGGGAGATGTCGAGGCTCTCGAGGGCCTTGGCGGCGACACCCTCGCCCTCGTGGATCAGTCCCAGGAGGATGTGCTCGGTCCCGATGTAGTTGTGGTTGAGCAGGCGAGCTTCCTCCTGCGCAAGGACAACCACCCTTCGGGCCCGGTCGGTGAACCGTTCAAACATGTTTCGCTCCTGACTGATCGAGGCAACTCGATGCTATCCGCGCCCCCTCCTGCGAGGCACACTCGGACCAACGCGACGGTGTGTGCGCATGTTCCCTACCCGGGGGCCGGCGACGTCAGGCACGCTGCTTGTTCGCCAACAGCGGACATGAGGTCGGCGCAGCGGCGATACGCCCCCAATTCCGCCCAGTCGCGAAGGTGGCGGGGCGCGATCCGTCCGGTCGCGTCTGGCCTCGGGCTGCGCCTCGGATGCCAGACTGATATAACCCAGCGAGCTCTCGAGGTGCAGCATGACCAGGTTCCGCCGCCATCCGATCCTGCTTCTGATCGCCCTCGCCCTGGCACTTGCCGGGCCTTCCGCCGCGGGAGCCGTGTCCCCGGCCGCCGCCGAACCGGTCGCCTTCGTCTCGGCGGACCACTCGGATCCCGGCGCCCAGCTGCAGAAGACGGTCACGGTCCCGGCCAACGCCGTGGCCGGTCAGACGCTCCTGCTCGCCTTCACGCACCGGACGGCCGTCGCCTGGACCGGCCCCGGCGGGGTGACCGGCTGGCGCGAGGCGCGCTCCGCGACCACGGACTTCGGCCTGACCTCGACCGTCTGGACCAAGACGGTCGCCGACGGCGACGCCGGCGCCACCGTGAGCTTCGACGCCCCCGACTACGCCAAGGGGATGCTCACCCTCGCGCTCTACAGCGGGGTGGACCCCGGGCCGGGCGTCGACATCGCGTATGCCGTCGACGCCGCGGAGACCACCGTGCACACCACGCCGGTGCTCTCCGGGCGGGCCGGCGCTCTCACCGTGTCCTACTGGGTGGACCGGGGGGTCGGGACGACGTCGTGGGCGTTGGCCTCCGGCGGAACCGTCCGCGACGTGGCGCTGGGCACGGGCGGCGGCCGCTACTCCTCGCTGCTCGCCGACAGCCCCAGCGCTGATGGCCCGGTCGGCGGGCTCACCGCCGAGACGCCGGCGCCGTCCCAGGCCGTGAGCTGGACCGTCGTGCTGCGACCGACCGCGCCGCCCTCCGTGCCCGGGCCGACGAAGGTCCTCGTCATCTGGGAGGAGAACGAGTCGGCGGTCACGGCATTCCCCGCCATGCCCTATCTCACGTCGCTGTCCACCACCTTCGGCAAGGCGACGGCCTACCGGGGCGACGTCCACCCCAGCCTCGGCAACTACCTGGTCGCGGCCTCCGGCCGAGGCGAGGACACGTGCGGGCTGCACGACCCGCTGCCGGCGCTGTGCTCGCTGCCCGGCCAGACGGTCTTCGGCGCGGCGCTCGCGGCCGGCCGAACCGCGAAGACGTACGCCGAGGCGATGACCACGAACTGCCAGCGCACCAACTCGCCGCGGTATGCCGCGCGGCACAACCCGTGGACATACTTCCCGGACGAGGCCGCGGCCTGCACGTCCCTCGACGTGCCGCTCGGGACGACGACGGCCGGGGAGCTCGCCGACGACGTGACGAACGGCACGCTGCCGGACGTCTCGATGGTCATCCCGGACCTGATCAACGACGCGCACGACGGCTCCCTGCTGCAGGCCGACAACTGGCTCAGGCAGTGGGTGCCGGTGCTCATGTCCGGGCCGGACTACCGCTCCGGCAAGCTCGCCATCATCGTGACCTTCGACGAGGGCATCGGTCTCGACCAGAACGTCCCCTTCGTCGTGGTGAGCCCGGACCAGCGGGGCCGGGTCGTCAACGCGCCGTTCGACCACTACGCCCTCGGCCGGCTGCTCACGGACATGGTCGGCGTGGCGCCGCTCGGCGGCGGCGCGACGGCGACCGGGCTGCGCAGCGCGTTCGGCCTCTGACGGTCCTCGACGGGCGGGCCGTGTGCACCCCGACGACCATTGGTCGGCTGCGAGGGGCGTCCTGAGCACGGCCAGAGCGCCGTCGGCGCACCAATGGTCGTCGGTGTGCACACCACCACCACCACCCACCGCCCCGGCTGGTCGAGTGGCCACTTCGGTGCACACCACCCACCGCCGGGCGCGGCCTCAGCCTGCCCGGACCGCCGCCACGGCCGTGGTGAGCGAGCGCGTCCCGATGTCGGTCGCCCGGCGCGCCTCCGGTGCCGTCGCGGTCAGCCGCAGGAGCACGTTGCCGACCTGCAGCACGGTCACGTGGTCGTATGCCGTGCCCTGCGGCGTGGTGTAGGCGATGTCGAGGCTGCCGCCGGGAGCCCCGAGCAGGTCCGCCGTGCGGGCGTGCGAGACCGCCACGCTCAGGTCGCGCTGCGGTGGCGGGGCGGGGCACGCCGCGATGGCCTGGCGCACCGGGGCGAGCGCGCGGGCGGCGTCCGGCGCGCCCGGGAAGACCACCGCGGCGAGGTAGACCTCCGCCCGGGCCGGCCCGCCCGCGTCGCCCCACTGACGCACGAGGGCCGTGGGCCCCTGCGGCCGGGTCACGAAGGCAGCGCCCGGGCACGCCTCGACGATGACCGGGCTCCCGGCGGGAAGCGGGGTGACGGGCAGGCCTTCCGGCCTCAGGGCGCCGAGGCGCGCGAGCACGCCGGGCGCGGCATACGTCGTGGGCGTGGTCGTGGCCGGACCCGCCGCCGACCGCGGACCAGCGGTGTCAGGCCTGGCGCCGGTGCTGCTCACGCCCGTCCCGCCGGGCGGCTGCGGCTCGGAGCACCCCGCGAGCAGCAGGGCACCGAGGGCGGCGGCACGAAGACGACGCATGCATGGCAGTGTGCCGCACCCGCCGCCGCCGGCTGCACGCCGCCGGGATGGAGGGCGCGACGGCGGTACATTGGCGACCGCGGCGCGGGTCGACGAGCGGGACTGCCGGGCCGCGCGCCCTGCCCCCGACCCACCCGGGCCAGCCCTGGTCCCACCCAGCCAGCCCCACCCAGCCAGCCCCACCCAGCCAGCCCCACCCAGCCAGCCCCACCCAGCCAGCCCCACCCAGCCAGCCCCACCCAGCCAGCCCGAC
>NZ_DASSMH010000121.1:0-7581 GCF_035688975.1 Intrasporangium sp.
CGCGGCCGAGCGGGACGTCTGGATCAGGGTGCCGTCCAGGCCGACGAAGCCCCAGCCGGCCTCCCGCCCGGCGGCCAGGACCTCGGGCAGGTCGGGTGCCTGCTGCGCGATCACGTCGATGGCCTCGTGCAGGTACCGGTACGCGGTGGCTTGGCTGACCTTGGCGTCACGGGCCAGTAGGTGCATGTCGGGGTTGTCGATGAGCGCTCGACGCGCGCCTGACCCGAGTGGTTCGTCTGGCTGACGCGGCGCGCCACGCCCGCATGATGACGTCAATAACTCATATATGAGTTACAGTTTCGGCGTGTCTCAAGCCTATTTGACCCGGATCGGTGGCCTCATCCGCGACGCACGACGCCACAAGGGCATGACCCAGGAGGAGCTCGCGCAGCTGCTCGGCACCTCCCAGGGGGCGGTCACCCGCATCGAGCAGGGCAAGCAGAACCTCAGCCTCGACACCCTGGCCAAGATCGGCGACGCCCTCGACTCCGAGTTCGTGTCGCTGGGCCACTCCGGGCCGCAGCACCTGCGCATCGTGGGCGGCCAGAAGCTGAGCGGCTCGATCGACGTCAAGACGTCCAAGAACGCCGCCGTGGCCCTGCTCTGCGCCGCCCTGCTCAACCGCGGCCGGACCACGCTGCGGCACCTGGCGCGCATCGAGGAGGTCAACCGGATCCTCGAGGTCCTCGCCTCCATCGGCGTGCGCACCCGGTGGCTGCCCGACAGCTCGGACCTCGAGATCGTGCCCCCCGCGCGGCTCAGCCTCGAGGACATCGACGTGGCCGCCGCACGCCGCACCCGGACCGTGATCATGTTCCTCGGCCCGCTGCTGCACGAGCTCGAGCGCTTCCGGCTGCCGTATGCCGGGGGCTGCGACCTCGGGACGCGCACCGTCGAGCCGCACCTCGCCGCGCTGCGCGCCTTCGGGCTCGAGGTCACGGCCACCCACGGCTTCTACGAGGCGCGCTCGGACCGCTCGGTCAACCCGTCCCGCGCCATCGTCCTCACCGAGCGCGGCGACACCGTGACCGAGAACGTCCTCATGGCCGCCGCGCGGCACGACGGCACGACGGTGATCCGCAACGCGAGCCCGAACTACATGGTCCAGGACCTGTGCTTCTTCCTCGAGAAGCTGGGCGTGCGCATCGACGGCATCGGGACGACGACCCTCGTCGTCCACGGCGTCAAGGACATCGACGTTGACGTGGAGTACTCCCCCAGCGAGGACCCCATCGAGGCGATGAGCCTCGTCGCCGCGGCCGTCGTGACCAACTCCGAGATCACCGTCCGGCGGGTGCCCATCGAGTTCGTCGAGATCGAGCTGGCGACCCTGGAGGGGATGGGGATGCGCTACTCCCTCGGCGAGGAGTACCGCTCGGCCAACGGCAAGACCCGGCTCGTCGACCTCACGACGGTCCCCGGCCCGTTGCACGCGCCCATCGACAAGATCCACCCGATGCCGTTCCCCGGCCTCAACATCGACAACCTGCCCTTCTTCGCGCTCGTCGGCGCGGTCGCGCAGGGCAGCACGATGATCCACGACTGGGTCTACGAGAACCGCGCCATCTACCTCACCGAGCTGACGAAGGTCGGCGCCCGGGTCCAGCTCCTCGACCCGCACCGCGTCATCGTGGAGGGCCCGACCCGCTGGCGGGCGGCTGAGGTCGTCTGCCCGCCCGCGCTGCGCCCGGCCGTGGTCGTGCTCCTCGCGATGCTCGCTGCGCCTGGCACCTCCGTGCTGCGCAACGTCTACGTCATCAACCGCGGCTACGAGGACCTCGCTGAGCGGCTCAACGCCCTCGGCGCGACGATCGAGGTCTTCCGCGACATCTGAGCCCCCCGGTGCGCCCCACACCAGGTGGCCGCGGATTGTGTCGGCGCACCACATGAGCGGGTGGCCGGGTGGTCCCTAGTCTTCGGGCATGGCCGACGACGTCCCTGCCCAGACCGCTGCCCCCGCCGCGACGGCGCCCGTCGACCTCGCCGGCCGCACCGCGCTGGTCACCGGG
Organism: Intrasporangium sp.; assembly: GCF_035688975.1. Lineage (GTDB taxonomy): Bacteria > Actinomycetota > Actinomycetes > Actinomycetales > Dermatophilaceae > CALMNV01. The sequence continues at coordinate 2,010 of NZ_DASSMH010000121.1, forward strand.
GCCGCGAGCGGCATCGGCGCGGCGGTGGTCCGCGCGCTGTCGGCCGCGGGAGCACGGGTGTATGCCGTCGACCGTGACGAGGCGGGTCTGAGCGCCCTCGCCGCCGCCGTCGGGCCCGCCGCCCGGATCATGCCGGTCGTCGCCGACCTGGCCGACCTCGACGCGCTCGCCTCCCTGCCGGCCGACGTCGACATCCTCGTCAACAACGCCGGCGTGCAGCACGTCTGCCCGATCGAGGACTTCCCGCTGGAGCGGTTCGACCTCATCCTCGACCTCATGCTCGTGTCGCCGTTCCGGCTCATCCGGCAGAGCCTGCCGCACATGTACGCGCAGGGCTGGGGACGCGTCGTCAACATCTCCAGCGTCCACGGCCTGCGCGCGAGCGCCTTCAAGTCGGCCTATGTCACGGCCAAGCACGGCCTCGAGGGGCTGTCCAAGGTCGTCGCGCTCGAGGGTGCGCCGCACGGCGTCACCTCGACGTGCATCAACCCCGCCTACGTCCGCACCCCGCTCGTGGAGAGGCAGATCGCCGACCAGGCCCGCGCGCACGGCATACCGCAGGACGAGGTCGTCGACAAGGTCATGCTCGAGCCGGTGGCGGTGAAGCGGCTCGTCGAGCCGGAGGAGGTGGCGGCCCTCGCCCTCTTCCTCTGCGGTCCCGCCTCGGCCTCGGTCACCGGCACGTCCTTCGCCATGGACGGGGGCTGGACGGCCCACTGACTCCGGCTGCCTAGGATCGGGTCGTGCCCGCCGACACCCGCCGAGACCCCGCGCTGCGGCTGCTGCAGCTGCTCGCGGACGACGCCCCGCTCGCCGAGCTCGCCCGCGTCGAGGCGCCTCCGGAGGCGCGCGAGCTGGCGCTGCGCATCGGCAACGACCGGGAGGCGCACCGGCACCGCGAGGGCGCCCTCACCGCCCTGCTCGACACGGCCCGCGAGCTGGCGACCGAGAGCGACCCGGCCACCGTCCTCGAGGCCATCGTGCGCCGCGCCCGGCACCTGCTGCACACCGACCTGGCCTACCTCACGCTCTACGACCCGGAGGCCGGCGACACCTACATGCGGGCCACCGACGGGTCCGTCTCGGCGCTCTTCCAGTCGGTCCGGCTCTCCCTCGGCGACGGCCTCGGCGGGCTCGTGGCGTCCACGCACAAGCCCTACTGGACGGCCGACTACGCCCGCGACCTGCGCTTCAGCCACACGCGCGACATCGACGGCGCCGTCCGCGACGAGGGCATCATCGCCATCTGTGGCACCCCGCTCGTCGTCGACGGCGAGTTCGTCGGCGTCCTCTTCGCCGCCAACCGCACGCCGCGTCCGTTCTCGCGCGAGGACGTCGCGCTCCTCGGCAACCTCGCCACGCTGGCCGCCGTCACGCTGCTGCAGACCCGTGCGCTCGCCGACGCCGAGCACGCGCTGCGCTCCCTCTCCGAGGCCCACGAGACGGTGCGACAGCACACGGCCGGCGTCGAGCGGGCCGCGGCGGCGCACGACCGCTTCGCCTCGCTCGTGCTGCAGGGCGGCGGCGTCGACGACATCACCGCGGCGCTCGGCGAGCTGCTCGGCGGCTGGGCAGTGCTGCTGGACGGCTCCGGCGCCCGTCGCAGCAGTCACGGGCCGGCTCCCCACGAGGGCTCCGACTGCCTCGCGACGGTCGTCGCCAGCTGCGAGCTCGACTCGGGGCGTCTGGCCGAGGTGGGCGGGGTCTATGCGATCACCGTGACCGCAGCCCGCGAGCAGCTCGGCACGCTCGTGGTGGGCGGCATCGGCGCCCTGGGCGACGCCGACCAGCGCACGGTCGAGCGCGCGGCGGTGGTGACCGCGCTCGTGCTGCTCTTCGAGCGGACCGCCAGCGACGCCCGGCAGAGCGCCCGTAACCGCGTCGTCTCCGACCTCGTCAGCGCCCGCGGCACGCCGGAGGACCGGCTCGCCATGGCGCGGGCGGCGGGTTTCGACCCCCAGGGCCCCTTCTGCGTGCTCGTCCTGCGGGGGCACGAGCAGGGCACGACCCGCAGCGTCCTCATCGCCGCCGGAACGGCGACCGGCGACGGGGCGCTCGTCGGCGCCCACGACGGCGACATCGTCGCGCTCGTGCCCGGCACCGAGCCGGACCGGCTGGCCAAGTCGGTCGCCGCCCGCCTCGGCAGGCGCGCCGGTGTGACCGTCGCCGGGGCGGGGCCCGTGCGGGGCGTCGACCAGATCCCGGCCGGGCACGAGGAGAGCGCGCGCACCGTCGCGGCCCTGATCGCCCTCGGCCACCGCGGCGTGGGGGCTGCCGCCACCGAGCTCGGCTTCGCGGGGCTCATCGTCGGGGCGGAGCCCGACGTCGGGCAGTACGTCCGCAAGGTCCTCGGGCCGGTGCTCGACTACGACGAGCGCCGGGGCACCGACCTGGTGCGCACGCTCGCCGCCTACTTCGCCTCCGGGTCGAGCCCGCGCCACGCGGCCGCCGCGCTGCACGTCCACGTCAACACCATCGCGCAGCGGCTGGAGCGCATCTCGGCGCTCCTCGGCGACACGTGGCAGCGACCGGACTCCGCGCTCGAGATCCAGCTCGCCCTGCGGCTGCGTCAGCTGCTCAGCCCGAGCTGACGGCCGACCGCCTCGGCCACTGCCGCGGCGCCGCCGGGGTCGAGGATCACGCTGTAGTGGTTGGCGTCGACGGCGGTCACCCGGACCTGCGCCGGCACGTCGAGCAGGTCCAGCCGGGAGCGGTCATAGAGCCCCTGCGGCTCGTCGAGCAGCCCGCGGGCGGCCCAGAGGAACTCCACGGGGACCCCCTGGGCGACGCACCGCCGGACCGCAGCGTGCGTGGCCGCGCCGGCGAGGACGTCCGCGCCGTCCGCACGCACGGCGTCGAGCACGCAGGAGCTGACGAGGTCGTCGCTGCCGTCGCCCGCGGGGACGAGGTCGTGCAGCAGGTAGCGACGCACCGCGTCCCCCGCCTCACCGCGCAGGACCGGCCCCAGCGCGGGGTGCCCGGACCAGAAGTCGAGGTAGGCCGCCTCGCTGGGGAAGCGCATCGACAGCCGCGACATCGCGGGCCCGATGACGGCCTGCAGCGCGGCGTCGAGGTCGAGGCCGGCTGGCGACGGGAAGGCCAGCCCTCCGTCGACGAGGACGACGCCCGAGAAGCGCTCGGGGTGCGCCGCACCGGCGAGCGCGGCGACGAAGGCCCCCATCGAGTGGCCGACCAGGACCGGCTGCGCGCCGAAGACCGAGGCGATCGAGGCCAGGTCCTCCACGTGCGCGGCCAGCCCGTAGGGGCCCGGCACCGCCCGGCTCTCTGCCCGACCCCGCAGGTCGGGCGCGAGGAAGCGCACCGTCCCCCCGCCGTAGCGGCGGTCCACCTCGTCGGCCACCCGGCGCCAGGACAGGCCGTTTGCCGTGATGCCGTGCACGGCGAGGACGACGGGGGCGTCGCCGGGAGCTGCCCCTACGGTGAGGTCGTGGATGCCGAGACTGCCCTCGGGCAGCTCGATGACGAAGCTCGGAGCAGGTGTCATGCGATCCCCTCCTGGCGTGGACGGCCCCACCGCTTTCGCGCAAGGTAGTTCACCGCCGACCGGCCGGGCGGTGGGTGGCCCCACCACAAAGCCGCTGCGCGCATGTGCCACGTCGACACGTGTCGGCGCCCGCCGGGTCCGCCCGTCGGTCAGGAAAGGCGTGGCTCCAGGTCGGCGACCACCGAGTCGGCGGTGAGCCCAAGCTCCTCGAGGAGCTGGACCCGCGCCGAGTGGTTCAGGAACCGCTTCGGTATGCCGTACGGGTGCACCGGGGCGTCGACCCGGGCCTGCCGCAGGGCGTCCGCCACGGCGCAGCCGATGCCGCTGGTCACCAGGTTGTCCTCGATCACCGCCACGGCGCCCGCCCGGCGGGCGAGCGCGACGACGTCGTCGCTGACGGGCAGCACCCACCGGGGGTCGACGACGCGGACCGAGGTGCCCTGGGCGGCAAGCTTCTCCCCGACCTCGACCGCCATCGAGGCGAAGGCGCCGACCCCCACGACGAGCAGGTCGACGGCCCCGTCATCGGTCTCGAAGAGGACGTCGACGTCGCCGTGGCGGCGCACGGACTCGACCGGCTCGGCGACGTCGCCCTTGGGGAAGCGCAGCACGGTCGGCCCGTCGCTGACGTCGAGCGCCTCGCGGAGCTGGGCCCGGACCTGCGCCCCGTCGCGCGGCGCGGCGAGCCGCAGGCCCGGCACGATGGCGGCGAGCGCCATGTCCCACATGCCGTTGTGCGACGCGCCGTCGCTGCCGGTGATGCCCGCACGGTCGAGGACGAAGGTCACCCCGGCCTGGTGCAGCGCGCAGTCCAGGAGGAGCTGGTCGAAGGCCCGGTTGAGGAAGGTGGCGTAGACGGCGACGACGGGGTGCAGACCGGCATACGCCAGGCCGGAGGCCATCGTCACCGCGTGCTGCTCGGCGATGCCGACGTCGAAGACCCGGTCGGGGTATGCCGCCGCGAAGCCGTCGAGCCCGACGGGGATGAGCATGGCCGCGGTGATGGCGACGACGTCGTCGCGCTCCCGCCCGATGGCGACCATCTCGTCGTTGAACTCGTCGGTCCAGATCCGCCCGGCGACCTCGAAGGGCAGCCCCGTCTCGGGGTTGAACTTGACGACCCCGTGGAACTGGTCCGCGACGTCCTCGAGGGCGGGGCGGTAGCCGCGCCCCTTCTGCGTGATGACGTGGACGAGCACCGGTCCGCAGAACTCCTTGGCGTTGCGCAGGGCCCGTTCGATGGCCTGCTCGTCGTGGCCGTCGACGGGGCCGAGGTACTTCAGGCCGAGGTCCTCGAACATCCCCTGCGGCGCGACGATGTCCTTGATGCCCTTCTTGACGCCGTGCAGCGTCTCGAACATGCCGCGGCCGACGACCGGCGTGCGTGACAAGGTCTGCTTGCCCCAGTCGAGGAAGCGCTCGTAGCCGCGCGTGGTCCGCAGTGTGGCGAGGTGCTCGGCGAGCCCACCGATGGTCGGGGCGTAGGAGCGCTCGTTGTCGTTGACGACGATGACGAGCGGCAGGTCCTTGTCCACGGCGATGTTGTTGATCGCCTCCCAGGCCATGCCGCCGGTCAGTGCGCCGTCACCGATGACGGCGACGGTATGCCGTCCCTGCTCGCCCCGCAGGCGCCGGCCCTTGGCGATGCCGTCGGCCCACGACAGCGAGGTCGAGGCGTGCGAGTTCTCCACGACGTCGTGCTCGGACTCCGCCCGGCTCGGGTAGCCCGAGAGGCCGCCGCGCTTCTTCAGGCCGCTGAAGTCGTGGCGCCCCGTGAGCAGCTTGTGCACGTAGGCCTGGTGACCGGTGTCGAAGACGACGGTGTCGCGCGGCGAGTCGAAGACGCGGTGCAGCGCGATCGTCAGCTCGACGACCCCGAGGTTGGGGCCGAGGTGGCCGCCGGTCTTGGAGACCTCGGAGACGAGGAAGGCCCGGATCTCCTCGGCGAGGGCCGGGAGCTGCGCCGCCGGCAGGGCCTTGAGCTTCGCCGGGCTGGTGATCGTCTCCAGCAGGCTCACGCTGCCTCCGTCGGGTCGTCGCGCATGGTCGATCGAGTCTACGTGGTGC
>NZ_DASSMH010000122.1:0-22718 GCF_035688975.1 Intrasporangium sp.
GGGACGTCCGCCTCGGGGAACATCTCCTTGAGCGGGACGTACGCGCCGTGGTCGAGGCCGCGCGACTCGTCACGCTTCACGGCGTGACCGGTCGTGCCGAGCAGCTTGGTCACGTCGTCGGCCAGATCGGGCGCCCCGGGAGCGTCGTAGGTGACCTCGTAGTAGTGACGCGGGAAGCCCCAGAAGTCGTAGACGAGCGGCGCGCCGGTCGTGGTGCCGAGGGTGGTCGGCGCGTCCTCCCAGTGCGCCGACACGACCAGGACGTTCTTGGGCTTGGCGAGGGACGCCGACCAGCCGGCGAGCTCGGCGGTCCAGCGCGCGTCGTCGGCGAGGGGCGGCGCGCCGTGGCTGAGGTAGAGAACCGGGGTCGACATGCGCGGGATCCTTCCGAGTGATTGAAGAATAAACTATCATCGAAACGCCGGGAGGGTCAACGGCATTCCCGAGCAGGTATGCCGTGTCGCCAACCTTCGACACGCACGACAACCGGGTCGAGGTCCTGGGGGCGTCGCGGAGGGAGCAGCCCCCTGGGACACCGTGACGGGTCATCGTGAGCCGTCCGGCGCCCAGCGGGCTGGCCCGCCGGAAAACCGGGCGACTCGTGTCGGTGGCAGGTCATAAGGTCTGGGCAATGACCTCCGCCCAGCTCGAGTCGCGGCGGGTGGTGGCTCCGGCCCCACCGCCCGGTGCACATCGCACGGTCGACTGGCGACGCCTGCGCAACCCGGTGTCGGCGTGGGCGCTGGTGGCCTGTGCCGTCGCCGCGGTCGGCAGCTCCCTCGGGTCGCTTCTGGCTGGGCGCCTTGCGGAGCACGCCACCGCGCCGCTCGTGGAGCTGCTCGCGTTGTGCGTGGTCGGGGCCGCGCTGCTCGACACCACTGGCCGCACCCTGTGGGCGGGCTCGGTCGACCGGGCCGAGGGCCGGCTGCGCGCCGATCTGCTCGACGCGGCGCTGCACCAGCCGTTGCCCGCACTGAACGACCAGGCGGTCGGCGAGGTGTTGGACCGGGTCGACGACGACACCCACGAGGTCGGCACGTTGCTCCGGCAGAGCGCGTGGCAGGCGATCCGCACCGTGCTCGCCTCGGGCCCGCTGTGGGTCGTCGCCGGCACGACGTGGTGGCCGGCCTTCTTCCTCTTCCCGCTGGCGGGGATGGCCACCGTGGCCGTCGTGCGTCCCCTGCTGCCTCAGGTCTCGGCGCGGAAGGTGGAGGAGGAAGCCGCCTGGACCGACCATGCCGCGGCGCTGGAGGAGGGGGTCGCCGCGCGCGACGACCTGCGCGCCAGCCTCGGGCAGGCCCATGCCGTGCGCCGGTGCACCGAGCTGGCCTCTGCAGTGCACACCCGCTTCGCGGTGGTCCTCGAGCTGGAGAGCCGGATCGGCCGACGCACCGGCACCCTCCTGCACGGCGTGCTCGCCGGCACCGCGCTGGTCGGGGTCGCCCTCGTCATGGGCGGCCGCCTCGACACGGCCGCGCTCGTGACGCTCTTCCTCGTGACCACGATGTTCGTCGGCCAGGTGGACATGCTGGCGCGGCACCTGCCCGACCTGCAGGCCGGCTTCGGCGCGGTGCTCAGGCTGCGGGGGCTGCTCGGCGCGGAGCGCGAGCCGGTCGGTGGGGACGGCCTGCCGAGGGGACCGCTGGACGTCGTCTTCGCCGACCTGCACTTCGCCTATGAGGAGGGCCGCTTCGCCCTCGAGCACGTCGACCTGCAGGTCACGGCCGGCACCACGTGCGCCCTGGTGGGCCGCACCGGCTCGGGCAAGTCCACCCTGGCGTCCCTGCTCTCGCGGGCGGTGGAGCCCCGGCGGGGCTCGGTCCTGCTCGGCGGTGTGGACGTCCTCGACGTCGACCTGCAGCAGCTGCGCTCTGCCGTGGGCGTGGTGACCCAGCGGACGGAGATCCTGGCGGGGACGCTGGCCGAGAACATCACGCTGTTCGAGCCGGTGACGCGCGCCGAGGTGGAGAGCGCGGTCGCCGAGCTCGGGCTCGACGACTGGGTCGCCGGGCTGCCCGACGGACTGGAGACGGTGCTCGGGCCCGGCGGGACCACGCTGTCCTCCGGGGAGGAGCAGCTGGTCGCGTTCGCGCGCCTGCTCGTGCGTGACGTGCGGGTCGTGGTTCTCGACGAGGCGACCGCTCGCATGGATCCGGTGACCGAGACCCAGGTGGTGCGTGCCGCCGAGCGCCTGCTGGCCGGGCGCACCGGACTGTTGGTCGCACACCGGTTGTCGACGACGGAGCGCGCCGAGCAGGTGGCGGTGCTCGACGGCGGCCGGGTCGTCCAGCAGGGTCCGCGAAGCAGGTTGGCTTCCGAGGACGGTCCGTTCCGCAGGTTGCTGGCGGCGTCGGCCGAGGTGGACGAGCCGCGGGCGGCGGTCCGGGCAGCGGCCGGCCAGGTCGGGACTGCCCGGCGCACCGGCCCGCCGCCCAGCCCACCGCAGCTCATCCCTCCGCCGGGTCTGGCACGTGCCACCGCGTCGGCGCTGCTGATCGAGCCGCAGTGGGGCCTGGTCAGCGTCGGGCTCTTCCTGGCGGCCGTCCTCACCGGCGCCTTCGGCGCGCTCACCGGCTGGGTCTGGGGCCACCTGGTCGTCGCCCTGCAGAGTGGCGAGAGCCCCACCGGGCTCACCGCCGCGCTCGTCTTCTCGCTGCTGGTCTCTCCACTGCTGCTCGCCGAGGCGTTCCGGCGCTACCCCCGCTGGTGGATCTCGGTCATGCTGCGTGTCCGCTCCGCCGTGCTGGTCGGCCAGACTGCGCAGCACCGGTTGGAGCCGACGCCGCCGGGCGAGGTCGTCGCGCGGAGCATGGACGCCGACCGGTTGGCACGGTATGCCGACCGCTGGGTCGACTTCGTGAACGGCCTCGCCATCGCGGCGGTGACCGCGGCCGCCGCCCAGAGCTGGGTGGCCGGCGGCGTGCTGCTCGTCGTGATGCTGGCCTCCGCGCTCGCGTCGTCCCTGGGTCGCCGCGTGGCCGGCCGTTCCGCCGCCGCGTCCGCCGCTGCGCGGGCCCGCTTCGGCCGGTCGCTGGTCTCGGCGCTGGACTCCGTGCGCACCGTGAAGCTCGCGGCCTCGACGCCGAGCGTGCACGCCCACCTGCGGGCGGTCGACGCCGGCCGGGTCGACGCGGCGGTCCGCGAGCACCGGGTGCAGGCGCTGCTCGACGGCGTCCCCATCGTCCTGGTGCAGGCCGGCGTCGTGGCGGCCTGGGGGCTGCTGGTCGTGGGCCAGTGGGGCTTGGCGACCGCGTTGCTCGTCGCCGGGGCGGTCAACGGCTTCGACTGGTTCGGCCGGGTCGCCGGCTCGGTGATCACCGAGGCGCCGGGGACTCGGGCGTGGATGCGTGCCACGAGCCGGTTGGCCGGCGGCGGTGACCTCATGCGGGTCCCGACCGGGCTCGACCTGGTCCACGGCGTCGCTCCGCCTCCCGGTCCGGTGCCACGTGAGCGGCTGCGCACCCTCCAGCTCGTCGGCGTCACCGCCGTGCACGACGACGGGACGCTGGGCGCCACCGAGGTGGACCTCACGGTGGACGCTCACGAGCTCGTGCTGCTCCTCGGGCAGGTCGGGTCGGGCAAGTCCAGCCTGCTGTCTGCGCTGGCCGGTCTCGTCTCCAGCACCGGGGAGATCCGGTGGAACGGTGAGCCGGTGGCCGACCCACAGACGTTCCTGCGTCCCGGCCAGGTCGCCCACGTCGCGCAGGTCCCGCGGGTGCTCTCGGGCACCTTCACCGACAACGTGCGGCTCGACCACAGCGACCGTGCCGTGATGCCGGCGCTGCACGCTGCTCGCATGGCCCCCGATGTGCAGGCCGCGGGTGGGCCCGACGCGCTGGTCGGCCATCGCGGCGTCCGGCTCTCCGGTGGCCAGGTGCAGCGGTTGGCGCTTGCCCGCGCGCTGGCCTGCGGCGCCGAGCTCCTGCTGGCCGACGACGTGTCCTCCGCCCTGGACTCCGCGACCGAGATCGAGCTGTGGACGACGTTGCGAGAGCGCGGCGCCACCGTGATCGGCGCGACCTCCAAGCGGGCCGCCCTGGCGCAGGCCGACCGGGTCGTGGTGCTCGTCGAGGGCCGGGTCACGGCCGTGGGCCCGTGGTCGCAGCTGGCCGACAGCTGGGGACACCTCGCCGGTTGAGCCTCGGTCCAGCGACGGCGCCCGCGGGCGCGGCAGGCTGCGACGCGGGCGAGCGGGAGGACCCTGCGGTTCGGCCAGGTGGCAGAGTGACGTCTTGTGACGGCTGCGATGCCCCTGCTCGGCTTCGGCCTGCCGGTGTCGGGGTGCTGGGCCACCCCGGGCACCATGCGTCGCATCGCCCGTCGCGCCGAGGATCTTGGGTACGCGTCGCTGTGGACCTTCCAGCGCGTGCTCTACCCTGCCGACGCCGAGCTCGACTGGGCGCACCGCGCGGTGCATGACCCGCTCGTCGCGCTCGCGCACGTGGCCGGGCACACCGACCGGATCGGGCTGGGCACGGCGACCATCTGTGCGCCGTTCACCGCGCCCGCGCTGCTCGCCAAGGCGCTGGCGTCGCTGGACGTGCTGTCAGGCGGCCGGCTCACCGTCGGGCTCGGAATGGGCTGGCTGCCGCAGGAGTATGCCGCCGCCGGCGTGCCCTTCGAGCGGCGGGGACAGCGGATGGATGAGTACCTGCGCTGCCTGGAGGCGTTGTGGACGCGGGATCCGGTCGAGTTCGCGGGCGAGTTCTACCTGGTGCCGCGCTCGCACGTGGGCCCGCTGCCGGTGCAGCGACCGCACCCACCGGTGCTGCTCGGCGGCACGGCTGCGGCCGCGCTGCGCCGCGCGGGGCGGCTCACCCAGGGCTGGATCGGCAGCAGCCGGCAGGACCTCGCCCGGATCGGCACGTGCGTCGAGACCGTGCGCGACGGCGCGCGCGAGGCCGGGCGTGATCCGCACTCCCTGCGGATCGTCGTGCGCGGCGTCGTGGACCTGGTGGACGACGACCCTGGCCGGCTGCGACGACCCCTGCAGGGGACGCGCGAGCAAGTGCTCGCGGACCTCGACGCACTGGGTGCGCAGGGCGTCACCGAGGTCTTCTTCGACCTCAACCTCTCGCCCCGGGTCACGGCCCCCGGTGTCGACGAAGGTGAGGCACGTGCCTACGCAGAGCGCGTGCTCGACGCGTTCGCGCCGGCGAACGCGTCGAGATAGCGCGCAGTGGGCGATGAGTGCGCGGTCATCCGGGGGGGCCGTCCGCTTCTCAACTTGGCTGCTCACCAGCGGCATTCGCGTCGGCGTCACTGCGGGCGGCCCACCCGGTCACGCCGACGACACGCAGCACGAGCACCCGCACGAAGGGCTGATCGCGATACTGCGCGTACCGGCTCGCCAACAACTCGGCCAGGGCCGCCTCACGGCCCGGCGGTGGGTCAGCCTCCCACCGGAGCTCGGCACGCACCCACCACAGCCGCGACCAGTCCTCCCGGTCCCAATGGTCGACCAGCAGGACCGCCCGCGGGTCCGCCTCAAGGTTCCGCTCCCGTTGCAGCCGCCAGGACGACTTGGGCTTCACGAGGTCGACGGGCACACCGACGAAGTCGTCCGCATCGATGACGAAGACGACGGGCACCGCGTCGACGCCCCGACTCGCGTGCACGGTGCACAGGATCCCGTGGTCGCGCTCGGCCAGCCGGGCCCTGGCCTCCCCGGCCGCGAGCCTCATCGGTGTCGAGCCGTGGACGTGGACCTGGGCGTGGGTGTCATCGTTCCTCGGTATGCCGCGGCGTCGCCTGCTGTCCGCGCCATCGTAGGTCGGCGGACGCAGGTGAGCGGCTCAGACGGCATACGGCCTGTCGGAAGCGGCGGCGGTCCGGCGGCTCCCGAGCCGGCCGTTGTGGTCCTACCATGGGCGGATGCCGCGGCAACAGCATCGCCACGATGTCGCCCTCACGGCCGAGGACCGGGTGGCGCGATGAACCCAGCCGTCTGGGTGGAGCGCCACGGTCGGCGGCGACCGGAGGACCCGGCGCTCGCCGAGGGCGAGCGGGTCCACGCCACCTGGGGCGCGTGGGCCGCGCGGACCGCGGGTGCCGGCACCGGCCTGCGCGAGCAGTTCGGCCTCACGCCGGGCGACCGCGTCGCCATCGTCATGCGCAACCGCCCCGAGTACCTCGAGGCGCTGTTCGCCATCTGGCATGCCGGTCTCGTCGCCGTGCCGGTCAATGCCCGGCTCCACCGCGACGAGTTCGCGTACATCCTCGAGCACAGCGCCTCGAGTGTGGTGATCACCGACGAGGACCACGCCCCCGACCTGGAGTCCCTTCTCGGGACGGTCGCGTCGCTGCGGGCGGTGGTGGTGGCCCCCGGGGAGCGGTGGACCCGGCTCGCGTCCTCACCGACCGCGCCGCCCGTCGACATGCGGCCGGAGGACCCGGCCTGGCTGTTCTATACGAGCGGCACCACGGGGCGGCCCAAGGGGGCCACGCTCACCGCGCGCAACCTGCTGATGGCCTCGCTGAGCTACTTCGCCGATATCGACCCGGTCAGCCCGCAGGACTCCATCCTTCACGCTGCGCCGCTCTCGCACGGTTCGGGTCTCTACGGGCTGCCCCACGTGGCCCGCGGGGCGGTCAGCGTCGTCCCGGCGTCCGGCGGCGTCGACGGCGACGAGATCGGTGCGCTGCTGCGGCACTGGCCGGGCATGTCGTTCTTCGCCGCGCCCACCATGGTCAAGCGGCTGGTCGGGGACCCGGCCGTGGTCGCAGCCGCCGCGTCACGCCTGAAGACGATCATCTACGGGGGCGCGCCGATGTACCTGGCCGACCTCGAGGACGCCCTCACGGCATTCGGCCCGCGGCTGACCCAGATCTATGGGCAGGGCGAGTCACCGATGACGATCACCGCACTGTCCAAGGCGGACCACGCCGACCGCAACCACCCGCGGTGGCGGGACCGCCTGCAGAGCGTCGGCACCCCCCGCACCGACGTCGAGGTCCGCGTCGTCGACGGCGAGGACCACGTCCTGCCGGTCGGTGAGGTCGGTGAGGTGTTGGTCCGGGGCGACGTGGTCATGGCGGGATACTGGAACGATGCCAAGGCCACCGCAGACGTGCTGCGGGGAGGCTGGCTGCACACCGGTGACGTCGGCAGCTTCGACGCCGATGGATACCTCACCCTGCGGGACCGGTCGAAGGACCTCATCATCAGCGGAGGAATGAACATCTACCCCCGGGAGGTCGAGGAGGCGCTCATGCGCCACCCGGGCGTCCGGGCAGCGGCCGTCGTCGGACGCCCGGACCCGAGGTGGGGCGAGTCGGTGATCGCCTTCGTCGAGGCCATGGACGGTGCTGCACCCCCGTCGGTCGAGGAGCTCGACCAGACCTGCCTGGAGCACATCGCCCGGTACAAGAGGCCCAAGGACTACCGCTTCGTCGGCAGCCTGCCGACCAACAACTACGGCAAGATCCTCAAGCGCGAGCTTCGGCAGCAGGTCCGTTCCGAGGGCGAGGACCCGCGCCCGCGCTGACCAGGGACCCCGCTGACCAGGGACCGCGAATTGACCACTCCCCTAAACCGCGGCGCCCTGTTACTGTCGCCGCAGCCGGTCGCAGGCGCGAAAGTCCAATGCCGACAGCAGCCTCGGGCGGCACCCCCGTGACAACGTCGTCAGGAGGCAGTCGGTCATGAAGCTCGCCCTGTATCTGCCCAACTTCCGTGACAAGGTGACGGTCAAGGAGCTCGAGGACCTCACCGCTCTTGCCGAGGAGCTGGACTTCGACTCTGTGTGGACGCTGGACAGAATCGTCGTGCCGGAGGCTTCCGACCGCGAGGAGCTCCAGTACGCCTTCGGAATGATGCAGGAGTTCCCGAAGTCCCTGCCTGTCTCCTCCCGCGGCCAGTGGTTCCAGGGCTGGCCCCTGATCCCCTGGCTCGCGGCGAAGACGTCGAAGGTGCGCATCGGGATGAGCATCATCGACACGCCCTACCGGGCACCGGGGGTCCTCGCCGCCGAGCTGGCCACGGTCGACCACCTCTCCAATGGCCGGCTCAACGTGGGTGTCGGATCCGGGTGGATGCCGGAGGAGTTCGCGGCCGCGAGCGCGTCACACATCTTCCCCAGACGGCATACGCATGTCCGCGAGACGATCGAGATCATGCAGGGCATCTGGACGAACGAGCTGTTCGAGTACCACGGGGAGTTCGCCGACTTCGACCGGTGCGGGTTTGGCGCCAAGCCACTCCAGCAACCCCACCCGCCGATCTACTTCAGCGGCCTGAGGGACCCGAAGCGCTCGGCTCACCGCATCGCGACGTACAACCTCGCCGGCTGGATCGGCATCCAGGACACCCCGGAGGAGCTCGGGGGCTGGCGCGGCGCGATTCAGGAGGAGCTCGCGAAGCTCGGCAGCCCGGAAGCGATGGACGGGCTCGAACTCTGCAGCATGTACTGGTTCGTCATCACCGACGACGAGAGCGACCAGACGCCGGCCGGCAAGGGCAGCAACATCCTCATCGGGACCAAGCAGCAGATCACCGACAACCTCAAGCGCCTCAAAGAGGTGGGGCTCACCATGCCGCTCATCTGGCCGCCGTTCACGGACGTGCCCGTGTCCAAGACGCTCGACGATCTGAAGGTGCTGAGGGAGGAGATCCTGCCGGACGTCGAGGCCATGTGACCGCGGCGGCGGCCTGACCTCCCTGCGAGCCGGACCTGCTGGTCGGGGTCGTGACACGCACTGTCGAAGCCGACTACCTCGTGGTGGGGGCCGGCGCCATGGGGATGGCCTTCACGGATGCGCTCATCGACCACGCCGACGTACGCGTGGCCCTGGTCGACCGTCGCCACAGCGTCAGCGGGCACTGGATCGAGGCGTATCCCTTCGTGCGCCTGCACCAGGCCTCCGCCTTCTACGGCGTCGCATCGCACCTGCTCGGCGGCGGCCAGCTGCAGCAGCGCGGACCGGAGGAGGGCCTGCAGGAGCGGGCCTCCCAGCCGCAGATCTGCGCCTACTACACGCGGATGCTGGAGCGGATGCTGGAGTCGGGCAGGGTGGAGTTCTTCCCCAACAGCGAGTACGTCGGCGACCGTGCGGTCGTCTCTCGCATCTCGGGCGAGCGGGCTGAGGTGCCCGGGCGGTGCCGGATCGTCGATGCTCGCTACCTGGCTCCCAGCATCCCTGCGGAGAGGCCGCCGCCGTTCGGGGTTACCGAGGACGCCCGGGTGCTGCCGGTGGGCGACCTCGCACGACTGGAGGAGGCGCCGAGCCAGTACGTCGTCGTCGGGTCGGGGAAGACCGCGACCGACGCGTGCATCTGGCTGCTCTCGCGCGGCGTGGACCCCGATGCGATCTGCTGGGTGCGGCCCCGCGACCCGTGGATGATGAACCGGGCGGTGGTCCAGCCGGACCCCGCCATCTTCCTGCGCATGGCCGCCGACACCATGCAGGCAGCCCAGGACGCGACCTCGCTCGAAGAGCTGTTCCTGCGCCTCGAGGAGGCCGGCATCATGCTGCGCATCGACCGCACGGTCATGCCGACGATGGCCAAGACGCCCACCCTCGCCACGTGGGAGCTGGAGCAGCTACGGACCCTCGAGAACGTGGTGCGACGAGGGCACATCCAGGCCGTCGACCGGGGCAAGCTCACCTTCGCCGACGGACCGGTCGCCGTCGCGCAGGACGCCGTCGTCGTGCACTGCGCGGCGGACGGGCTGAAGTACCCTCCGCTGGTCCCCGTCTGGCGCCCCGAGGCGATCACCTTGCAGCCGATCAGGGCCGGCTTCCCCTGCTTCGGTGCGGCACTGAGCGGATACGTCGAGGCCACCCGCGATGACGACGATGAGAAGAACCGGCTCTGCCCGCCGTCGCCGTACGGCAACTCGATGGCGCAGTGGGCGAGGATGAACGTCCTCGGTACCCGGGCCGCTATGTCCTTCTCGTCCGAGCCCGACGTCAAGGAGTGGTCCAACCAGGTGGCGCTCAACCCGGCGCGGATCCCGCCCGGACATCCCGGATCGGCGGCATTGGACGACGCCCTCGAGCGTCTGGCGGCGCACACCCGCCCGGGACTGGCCAGGCTCGCCGAGCTGATGTGAGCGGATCTGGCCACGACCGGGCTGCGTCACCCTGTGGATCAAGTCCTTTGGGTGAAGGCCGCGCGAGCTGGTCGATGGGACAACGGTGCAGGCGTGGGTCAGGGCGACGGAAGTCGGTCGAGTGCCGCGAGGTCGTCCCGGTCCACGTCGCGCAGCTCATACCCGGAGTGGAAGAAGCGTTGCGCCTCGGCGGTGAAGCAGGGCACGGCCAGGGCGCCGATGCTTCCCATGGTGAAGAAGGACCGGGGGAGCTCGTGCCAGCCACCGGCGAGGGCTGCCTGTCGGGCGTTGCCCTGCGCATCCAGTGTCAGCGGATGCACGTCCACCCAGCCTCTTCCGGGGGCCGCCAGCTCGACACGGGTCGGTCTCCAGTCGGTCTCGATGGCGTAGCCGAGGCCATGGAGCGCGGTCAGCACGTGGTGCTCGAAGGCGCTGTCGATGTCGAGGTCGACATCGCGATGGGCCCTGGTCTGCCGACCCACGAGCGCATCGATTCCCCAGCCTCCTTCGAGCCAGTAGCGGCAACCGACGCTCCGTACCGCCGCCACGATGGTCAGCAGCTGCTCGAGGTCCATCCCGCCCTCATGCTTCACAAAAGGATTGTGTCCGAAGAACCCGGGAAAACTCCTGGGGCCGACGGGCGCCTGATCGACAAGGACGTCGCGATCGGCGGCGCCGGCACGGGGTTCTAGCACCAACGTTGTATTGCTTCTGGTACTTGGGGCGGGGGACTGTCGAATCACCCTACCGGGGAGCAGCACACCCTCAGCTTGCGGTCCACGAGGAGACTTCATGAACAGGTTCGCCGCGATTGGCATCTCCAGCGCCACGCTTGCGATCGTCGTTCTCAGCGCGAGCCCGGCCTCGGCGAGCGGGGGTGGTGGATCGTCTGGCACCTGGCCGGCTGCCTTCCCGTTGCCGACCGACCCGGGCACGTTGCTCTCGCAGAGCGAGACCACGGCTGTGGTGAGGTCGACCGACCAGGTCAGCGTCGTCCAGGCCAAGCTGGACGACCTGTACGTCACGAAGCTGGGTTGCACTCGCACCCTCGGGGTGAACAGGCCGAGGGACTACCTCTGCTACAACCCCGCGACGGACAAGTCCGACGAGGTGCTGTTCACCTTCGCCGCGCTCGACGCGACGCCGACCGATCCCTCCGTCTCGGAGATCAACGCCTTCTACGTCCGAGGCTGACAAGTCCACGTCGCCGCGGTGCGCTGCACCCACGACTCCGACCCTGAGTCAGCGTGGGCAGGCTGACGGTTCGATCCGCTCCGCCCACAGCGCGGCGTCAGGGCTCCCGCCCAGGCGCGCCAGCGCGGACGTGTCGACCAGCCAGTGCCACGCCACCCGCAGCACCTGGGGGTCGGCCGGATCCGAGAGCGTGTCGGGCGAAGGAACGCCCACGGTCGGCCAAAGGACGCGAGCCCAAGGCGGTGAACGGACCCCCACCTTGGTTGCACGAGCGTGGCTGGCGGGCAGCGGACCATAGGGACGACGGGCCGTTTCGGCCCGTCTGCCGCAGCGGGGCGGCATACCCCTCGAGACCGTGAGGACAGCCGGGCACGGACCGATGCGACTGCGGCGCAGTCCTGCTGTTACGGTCGAGCCGCGTCCACGCCGGAGCAGCGACGAATCCGCTGCACGTGGGCTGCGGAGAGACGGTAGGTGCACCATGGCTGCAGGCAAGGGCCGCAAGCTCGTCATCGTCGAGTCGCCCGCGAAGGCGAAGACGATCGCGGGCTACCTCGGCGGCGAGTTCGACGTCGAGGCGTCGGTCGGGCACATCCGCGACCTGCCCAACCCCTCCGAGCTGCCGGCGGAGATGAAGAAGGGCCCCTTCGGCAAGTTCGCCGTCGACGTCGAGCACGACTTCGCCCCCTACTACGTCGTCGACCCGGACAAGAAGAAGAAGGTCGCCGAGCTCAAGCGCCTCCTCAAGGACGCCGACGAGCTCTACCTCGCCACCGACGAGGACCGCGAGGGCGAGGCCATCGCCTGGCACCTCCTCGAGGCGCTCCAGCCCCGGGTGCCGGTCAAGCGGATGGTCTTCCACGAGATCACGCGCGAGGCCATCCAGCGCGCCGTGGGCGAGACCCGCGAGCTCGACACCGCGCTCGTCGACGCCCAGGAGACCCGCCGCATCCTCGACCGGCTCTACGGCTACGAGGTCAGCCCCGTCCTCTGGCGCAAGGTCCGCCAGGGCCTCTCGGCAGGCCGGGTCCAGTCGGTCGCCACCCGCATGGTCGTCGAGCGCGAACGCGAGCGGATGGCCTTCGTCCGCGCGTCCTACTGGGACGTCGAGGGCGACTTCACGCCGGGCGGTGCGGCCCAGCAGTTCACCGCCCGGCTCACCGCGGTCGACGGGTCCCGGGTCGCCTCCGGACGCGACTTCTCGGATGCCGGCGAGCTCGTCGGTCGGGGCGCGGTGGCCCTCGACGAGGCGCTCGCGACACGGATCGCCCAGGCGATGTATGCCGCGCCCGTGGCCGTCACCGACGTCCAGGAGAAGCCGTACACCCGCCGGCCGTCCGCCCCCTTCACGACCTCCACGCTCCAGCAGGAGGCGTCGCGCAAGCTGCGCATGAGCTCGAAGAACGCGATGCGCGTGGCGCAGCGGCTCTACGAGAACGGCTACATCACCTACATGCGCACCGACAGCACGACGCTGTCGGAGGCGGCGCTCACCGCGGCGCGCAGCCAGGCCCGCGACCTCTACGGCGCCGACTACGTGCCGGACAGCCCGCGCCGCTACGAGAAGAAGGTCAAGAACGCGCAGGAGGCGCACGAGGCGATCCGCCCCGCCGGCGACCGCTTCCGGTCCCCGGCCCAGGTCGCGGGTGAGCTGAGGGGCGAGGAGTTCGCGCTCTACGAGCTCATCTGGAAGCGCACCGTCGCCTCGCAGATGGCCGACGCGCGCGGCTCGACCGCCACGGTGCGCCTCGCCGCCGACACCGGCGTCGAGGGCGCGCAGCGGGTCGAGTTCAGCGCGAGCGGCACGGTCATCACCTTCCGCGGCTTCCTCGCGGCATACGAGGAGGGGCGTGACGACGAGGCCACGGCGCGCGCGCAGGCCTCGGAGGAGGAGCGCCGGCTGCCGAAGCTCAGTGCGGGCGTGCCGCTCACCGTGGTGCGCGCCGAGGCCGACGGCCACGAGACCACCCCGCCCGCGCGGTTCACCGAGGCGACCCTGGTCAAGGCCATGGAGGAGCGCGGCATCGGGCGACCCTCGACGTATGCCGCGACCGTCGGCACCATCCAGGACCGCGGCTACGTCTTCACCAAGGGACAGGCGCTCGTCCCGACCTGGCTGGCCTTCGCCGTGACCCGGCTGCTCGAGGAGCACTTCGGCGAGCTCGTCGACTACGACTTCACGGCCTCGATGGAGGAGGACCTCGACCGCATCGCCGGCGGCGAGGAGCACCGCGTCGAGTGGCTGCGACGCTTCTACTTCGGCGACGAGGCGACCTCGGCCGAGGGGCTCAGGCACCTCGTCGACGACCTGGGCGAGATCGACGCCCGCGAGATCTCGACCATCCCGCTGGGCGACGGCATGGTCGTGCGCGTGGGTCGCTACGGCCCGTACGTCGAGGAGATCGTGCCTGCCGGGGTCGACCCCCAGACGGGGGAGGTGACCGACGAGGCCGCCGGCACCACGCCGCGGCGGGCCACCATCACCGACGACATCGCGCCCGACGAGCTGACGCCCGCGCGCGCCCGCGAGCTGCTCGAAGCCGCGGCTGACGACGGCCGGGTGCTCGGCACCGACCCGGACACCGGTCGCGCCATCATCGCCCGCGCCGGCCGCTACGGGCCGTACGTCACCGAGGTGATCGAGGACGACGGCGACGGCGCCGCCCCGAAGGGCAAGGGACCCAAGGCCAAGCCGAGGACCGCGTCCCTCTTCGCGGGCATGGAGCTGTCGACGATCGACCTCGACACCGCGCTGCGGCTGCTCAGCCTCCCGCGAGTCGTCGGCACCGATCCCGAGGGCGTGCCGATCACGGCCCAGAACGGCCGATACGGGCCCTACCTCAAGCGGGGCACCGACTCGCGCTCGCTCGCCTCCGAGCAGCAGCTCTTCGACATCACGCTCGACGAGGCGCTCGCCATCTACGCCCAGCCCAAGCAGCGGGGCCGCGCCGCCGCCGCGCCCCCCCTGAAGGAGCTCGGCGAGGACCCGGTCAGCGGCAAGCCCGTCGTCGTCAAGGACGGCCGGTTCGGTCCCTACGTCACGGACGGCGAGACCAACGCGACGCTGCGCAAGGACGACGACCCCGAGTCGATCTCGCCCGAGCGGGGCTTTGAGCTGCTCGCCGAGAAGCGCGCCAAGGGGCCGACGACCCGCAAGCGCGCCGTGAAGAAGGCCACGAGGACGCCGGCGAAGAAGGCCACCGCCAAGGGCGCGACCAAGGCCGCGACGAAGCGGGCGCCCAAGAAGGCCTGAGCCCGGCGTTCGCCTCCGTCGTGCCGCCCCGCACCTGGGGGTGGGTGAGAGGCTGACGACATGGCAACCGTGGTCTTCGTGCACGCCCACCCCGACGACGAGGCGTCCCAGTCGGCCGGCTCCATGGCGCGGGCGGTGGCGGAGGGACACCGTGTCGTGCTCGTCTACGCCACGCATGGCGAGCACGGGGAGGCGCCGGACGACCTCGCGCAGGGCGAGACCGTGGCCGACCGGCGACGGCTTGAGGCGGCGCGCTCGGCGGAGGTCATCGGCACCCACCGCGTCGTGTGGCTCGGCTATGCCGACTCCGGCATGACGGGGTGGGCCCAGAACGACCACGAGCGCAGCTTCGCGAGGGCGGATCTCGACGAGGCCGCCGGTCGGCTCGCGGACGTCCTGCGCGAGGAGTCGGCCGACGTCGTCGTCGGCTACGACTGGCACGGGGGCTACGGCCACCCCGACCACGTCAAGGTCCACCACGTCACCCACCGGGCGGCCGAGCTCGCCGCCACACCACGGGTGCTCGAGAGCACGATGAACCGCGACGTCATGCGCGCCCAGTTCCTGGCGGCCCGGGCGGCCGGAGCCGAGATCGACTGGGACCCGGACGGGCCGATGGACGACGGCAACCCCATGGGTACGCCCGAGGCGGAGCTGCACTGGGCCTGCGACGTGACGGCATACATCGGCGTCAAACGAGCGGCCCTCGCCGCCCACGCCAGCCAGGTCACCGACGTCGGCGCCATGCTGAGCATCCCGGAGGACGGGTTCGCGATCGCATTCGGGGTCGAGCACTACCTCGAGCCGGCGCGCGCGCCGGGCATGGTGCGCGGCTGGTTCCTCGACCCGGCCGAGCTCGTGCGGTGACCCTGCGCACGATTCCGATCGTGGGGTCTGATCCGCTGCCGGGCCTTGACCCTCACGCGGCGTGAGGCAGGACGCTGGTTCCATGACCGAGAGGGCGCGGGTGATGAGCACCTACACGGTGGGCCGGGTGGCCGAGCTGCTCGGCGTGACGGTGCGGACGCTGCACCACTACGACGAGATCGGCCTGCTCGCCCCGAGCGACCGCTCGCGGGCGGGCTACCGCCTCTACACCGACGCGGACCTGACGCGGCTGCAGCAGATCGTCGTCTACCGGCGGCTGGAGCTGCCGCTCGACGAGATCGCCGCGCTGCTCGCCGACGGGGCCGACGCGGCGGACCACCTGCGTCGCCAGCGCGCGACGGTCATGTCCCGGCTGGGCGAGCTGCAGGAGCTCGTCGCGGCCATCGACCGAGCACTGGAGAGAGAGATGGGCAACCAACCCGCCACCCCGGAGGAGATGAAGGAGCTGTTCGGAGACGGCTTCGGCGACGAGTACGAGCAGGAGGCGCAGGAGCGCTGGGGCGACACCGACGCGTGGACCCAGTCGGCGGAGCGGACGAGGCGCTACACCAAGGCCGACTGGCAGCAGGTCAAGGCGGAGATGGATGCCGCCCACGAGGCCTTCGCGTCCGCCAAGCGGGCGGGGCTGCCGCCGACGAGCACCGAGGCCATGGACGCGGCGGAGCAGCACCGCCAGCACATCCACCACCGGTTCTACGACCTGTCCCACGAGGCGCACCGGGGCCTGGCTGACCTCTACGTCTCGGACGCCCGCTTCACCAAGACCTACGACGACGTGGAGCCCGGGCTGGCGGCATACGTGCGGGACGCGATCCACGCCAACTCGCACCGCCACGCGGGCTGACGCCGGCGGACGCCGGCTGACGCCGGCTGACCGAAGAGTGGGCGCGCGCCGGAGCAGGGCTGGCCGGGCCCTAGGCTTGGACCATGCGAGTTGGAGTCTTCGGAGCGACAGGCCAGGTGGGCGGCGTCATGCGCGCGCTGCTCGAGGAGCGCGACTTCCCGGTGGAGCAGGTGCGGTTCTTCGCCTCTGCCCGGTCGGCCGGCACCACACTCACCTTCAAGGGCCAGCAGATCACCGTCGAGGACTCCGCGACGGCGGACTTCACCGGCATCGACATCGCACTCTTCTCCAACGGCGGCGCCGCGTCCAAGGAGCTTGCTCCCAAGGTCGCCGCGGCGGGCGCGACGGTCATCGACAACTCGAGCGCCTGGCGCAAGGACCCGCAGGTCCCCCTCGTCGTCTCCGAGGTCAACGCCGACGACCTCGTCGACATCCCCAAGGGCATCGTGGCCAACCCCAACTGCACGACCATGGCCGCGATGCCGGTGCTGAAGCCGCTCCACGACAGCGCGGGCCTCGTGCGCCTGCACGTGAGCAGCTACCAGGCCGTGTCGGGCTCGGGCGGCAAGGGCGTGCTGGAGCTCGACAGCCAGCTGCGCGGGGCGTATGCCGCCGGCGACCCCACCGGCCTCGCCCTCGACGGGCGCGCGGTCAAGGTCCCGGACCCCACCGTGTATGCCGTGCCCGTCGGCTTCAACGTCGTGCCGCTCGCCGGGTCGCTCGTCGACGACGGGTCGCTCGAGACCGACGAGGAGCAGAAGCTGCGCAACGAGTCGCGCAAGATCCTGCACCTGCCCGACCTGCGGGTGTCCGGGACCTGTGTGCGCGTGCCCGTCTTCACCGGCCACAGCCTCGCCGTCCACGCCGAGTTCGAGCGGGACATCACGCCGGCCGACGCGCTCGACCTGCTCAAGAACGCGCCCGGCGTCATCGTCACCGACGTGCCCAACCCGCTCGAGGCCGCCGGACGCGACGAGGTCTTCGTCGGCCGCGTCCGCTCGGACCAGGCGGCGCCCGAGGGCAAGGGTCTCGTCCTCTTCGTCGTCGGCGACAACCTGCGCAAGGGCGCCGCGCTCAACGCGGTCCAGATCGCCGAGGAGCTCGTCCGGCGCCGCTGAGTCGCGGCCGCGCCGATCAACTGGCAGATCAGCTGGCGGTTGCTGCTGCCAGGGCGACACCTCCCGCCAGTTGATCCGCCAGTTGATCGGCCAGCTGATCCGTCTGGTGATCCGCCACGGGAGACCGCGGGCGCGGCAGGTCTCCGGGCGTCGGGGCTGACGGTGGGTTCGCATAGGCTCGGACCCGTGACGAAGCCGGAAACGCCCCACCTCGGGCAGGACTCCAGGGCCTCCACGGCGCCCGGGCTCTTCCTGTGCTTCGAGGGCGGCGACGGCTCCGGCAAGTCGACGCAGGTGCGCCTGCTGCGCGACGCGCTGACGCGCCACGGTCGAGACGTGCTCGTCACTCGGCAGCCGGGCGGCACCCCGCTGGGAGCGCAGATCCGCGACGTCCTGCTGCACGGCGACCACGTGTCGGCGCGGGCGGAGGCGCTGCTCTTCGCGGCGGACAAGGCCCACCACGTCGACGAGCTGATCCGGCCGGCCCTGGCGGTCGGGACCGTCGTCATCACCGACCGCTACACCGACTCCTCGATCGCCTACCAGGGCGCCGGACGAGATCTCGGCGCCGACGACATCCGCGCCCTGCAGCACTGGGCCGTCGGCGGCCTCTTCCCCGACCTCACCTTCGTGCTCGACGTGCCTGCCGAGGTCGGCCGCGAGCGGCGGGGAGAGGTCCACGACCGGCTCGAGTCGGAGGCTGACGGCTTCCACGACGCGGTCCGGCAGGGCTTCCTCGACCTCGCCGCGCAGGCCCCCGACCGCTACGTCGTCCTCGACGGTCGCCTGCCCCCTGAGGAGGTGCACGCGGCCGCGCTCGCCCGGGCAGAGGAGCTGCTGGGGCGGCGCCGATGAGCGTCTGGGACGACCTCGTCGGCCAGCAGCCGACCGTGGAGACGCTGTCACAGGTGGTCCGCGACCCCTCGGGGATGACGCACGCGTGGCTCTTCACCGGGCCGCCCGGCTCCGGGCGGTCCAACGCGGCACGGGCCTTCGCCGCCGCCCTCCAATGCCCCCACGGGGGCTGCGGCACGTGCCACGAGTGCCGCACGGCGCTCGACGGCTCGCACGCCGATGTCGACGTCGTCTCGACGCAGGGGTTGTCTATCAAGGTCGCGCACGCCCGCGAGCTGGTGCAGCTGGCGGCCATGCGGCCGTCGGTGGGCCGCTACCGGATCATTCTCATCGAGGACGCCGACCGCCTCACGGCCTACACCGACGCCCCGGCCAACGCGCTGCTCAAGGCCCTGGAGGAGCCCTCGCCCCGCACGGTGTGGATGCTCTGCGCGCCCTCGCTCGAGGACGTCATCATCACGATCCGCTCGCGCTCGCGCCACGTGCGGTTGCGCACGCCTCCCGTCGACGCGGTGGCGGATCTCCTCGTCAGGCGGGACGGGGTCGAGCCGGAGATGGCGCTGTATGCCGCCCGCGCGGCCCAGTCCCACATCGGCCTCGCGCGTCGCCTCGCCCGGGACGAGCACGCCCGGATCCGCCGCCATGACGTCGTCCGGATGGCGACGAAGATCCTCGGCGTGGGTGACGCGATGGGTGCCGCTGCCGACCTGGCCCAGATCGCCGACGAGGAGTCGAGCGCGACGTCGGCCGAGCGTGACGCGGCCGAGCGCACCCGCCTCCTCGAGACGCTGGGGGCGGACCCCACGGCACGCACCCAGCCGCCGCACATCCGCTCGCAGCTGGTCGTGCTGGAGAAGGAACAGAAGACCCGGGCCACCCGGCACGCCCGGGACATGATCGACCGGTCCCTGACCGACCTCGCGTCGGTCTACCGCGACGCCCTGCTGCGCAGCCTGGGCTCCGAGGTCGACCTCATCAACCCGGACGCGGTCGACGCCGTCCGCACGCTGGTGCGCGCCCTGCGGCCCGAGCAGCTGCTCGCGGCCCTCGACGCCATCAGCGAGGCGCGCGACCGCATCAACGCCAACGTGACGCCCCTGCTCGCCCTCGAGGCGATGGCGCTGCAGCTGCGCCTGCCCCGCGACCACGGGGGAGCCTGACCGTGCGGGGTACCCAGCCGCTGCAGCCGCTGCAGCCGCTGCCGCCGTTCCAGCGGCGCTGGCGAAGCGGGACCGCTCTGGCCGCCGTGCTCGCTGTTGTCCTCCTCGCCGCCGGCTGCACCTCGCCCGACCCGGTGCCTCTGCCCGCGGCGTCCGCGGGCGCGGTCACCTCGCCCCCCGGGCTCGGGCTGGCCCGCTACTATGCCCAGCGCCTCGCCTGGTCGCGCTGCGGCGGCGGCGCCGAGTGCAGCACGCTCACGGTCCCGCTCGACTACGAGCACCCCGCGTCGGGCGACATCGGCATCAAGGTCCTGCGGGTGCCGGCAGGTGACCAGCGGCGCAGGGTCGGCTCGCTCCTCGTCAATCCGGGAGGCCCGGGCGGGTCGGGCACGGCATACGCCCGGTCCGCGGACCGCATCGTCGGCGCCCCCGTGCGCGCGTACTTCGACGTCGTCGGCTTCGACCCGCGCGGGGTGGGCGGCTCCGCCCCGGTGGACTGCCTGAGCGACCCCGAGCTCGACCGCTTCCTCAGCGTGGACCCGACGCCGGACGACGCGGGGGAGGAGCAGCAGCTGCTCGAGGCGGGCACCGCCCTGGCCGCGGGCTGCTCCGCCCGCAGCGGACGGCTGCTGCCCCACGTCTCGACCACCGACGCGGCCCGGGACATGGACGTGCTGCGCGCTGCGCTCGGCGACGCGAGGCTGAGCTACCTCGGCAAGTCCTACGGCACCTTCCTCGGTGCGACGTATGCCGACCTGTTCCCGCAGCGCGTCGGCCGGGTCGTCCTCGACGGCGCCCTGCCTCCGGACCTCACGAGCGAGGAGCTGGCCGAGGGCCAGGCCCGCGGCTTCGAGCTCGCGACCCGCGCCTACCTGCAGCGCTGCGTCGACGACGGCGACTGCCCCGCCGGCGACTCCGTGGACGCCGGGGCGCAGTGGCTGCGCAGCCTGCTCCACCGGGTGGACGCCGCGCCGCTGCCCTCCGGTGACCCGGCCGTGCCCCGGCTCGGCGAGGCGTGGGCCTCCTACGGCGTGGCGCAGGCGCTCTATGACCGGGGCTCCTGGAGCGTCCTCACGCAGGCCCTGCGGGCCGCGGCGGCGGGCGACGGCAGGCCCCTGATGCAGCTGGGTGACGCCTACGCCCGGCGCACCCCCGGCGGGAGATACACCAGCACCATCATGGAGAGCATGTATGCCGTCAACTGCCTCGACCGGCCGGACGCGCCTGACCTGGCGACCTACCGCGCGCGAGCGCAGCGCTTCGCGGCCGTCGCGCCGACGTGGGGCGGCCTGCTCGCGTGGGGGTCGGTCCCGTGTGGGCACTGGCCGGCGCGGGGCGGCACCCCACCGCACCGGGTGGCCGCGGCGGGCAGCGCCCCGATCGTCGTCCTCGGCACCACCCGTGACCCGGCGACGATCTACGAGTGGTCCACGCGGTTGCGTGACCAGCTCGACAACGCGGTCCTCGTCACCTTCGACGGCGACGGGCACACGGCATACCGGCGCGCGAGCTCGTGCGTGGACGACGCCATCGACACCTACTACGTCTCGGGACAGACGCCGGAGGACGGACTGACATGCTGAACGACCCACCGCCCCCGGCTCTGCCCGAGGAGGCCGCCAGGCCCCCACGACCCGGGAGCCGGGTGCGCCCGCTGACGGCCGCGGTCCTGGCCCTGGTCCTGGTCGCCGTCGTCGCGCTCGCGGTGTGGGCGTGGGCCGCCCGCGCCGGCGACCCGGGCGGGGGGCCGCCGGCGGCCGCCGCCACGTCGGCCACCCCGTCGCCGAGCCGGGCCACGACCGGCGCGGGCGCGCCCGGCTCGGCGACCCCGCCCGCGCCGGCGAGCACCGACCATCCGCCGGCGCTCGCCACCTACTACACCCAGGGCCTGGCCTGGCAGCCGTGCTCCGACAACCCCAAGCACGGCTGCGCGACGATCAAGGTGCCGGTCGACTACGCCAAGCCCGGCGGCGACACCTTCGACCTTGCGCTGCGCAAGGCGCCCGCCCTCGGCCCCGGTCCCAGGGTGGGCTCGCTGCTGTTCAACCCCGGCGGACCGGGGGTCGCCGGGCTGCAGTACGTGCGCTTCTCGTCGGCCGTGTTCACCAAGCCGGTGCGCGAGGGCTACGACCTCATCGGCTTCGACCCCCGAGGCATCGGAGAGTCCGGCGCCGTGAGCTGCCTCACCGACGCCGACATGGACCTGCTCTTCGCCGACGACCCGACCCCCGACACCCCGGCGGAGCGCACCAAGCTGCTGGCCGACGTCGACGGCGTGACGTCCCGCTGCGCCGCGGCGGGCGGTGAGCGGGCGCGGCACCTGTCCTCCACCGAGGTCGCCCGCGACATGGACATCATCCGGGCGCTCGTCGGCGACCCCAAGTTGAACTTCCTCGGCGTCTCCTACGGCACCTTCCTCGGCAGCCTCTACGCGGACCTGTTCCCGCAGCGGGTCGGCCGCATGGTCCTCGACTCCGCCATGTCGCCGAACCAGACCGACCTGCAGGAGATGGACTACGACATCCAGGGCTTCGAGTCGTCCATGGATGCCTTCCTTGCGTGGTGCACACCCCGCAGTGACTGCGCGCTGGGCGGCGACCGGGCCCGCGCCAAGGACCGGCTCGTCGCGCTCCTCGACAACGTCGACCGTATGCCGCTGCGCACGAGCCGGGCCGGCCTGCCGACGGTGGGCGAGGGCTGGGTCGGCTTCGCCATCTTCATGGCTCTCTACTCCGACACGTCGTGGCCGACGCTCAACAGGGGCCTCACCGAGGCGCTGACCAAGGGCACTGGCGAGATCCTCGTCGCGTTGGCCTCCAGCCACACGGAGCGCAGGTCCGACGGGCACTACGACAAGAGCTCCTACCTGCAGGCCATCCTCCCGGTGCGGTGCGCCGACTGGCCGCGCACCGCCGAGACCCCGGCCCTCAAGGCAGCTCAGGCCAGGGCAAAGGCGGCGCACCCCCTCTGGGCCCGGATGACGGGGGAGCTCTACGACAACTGCCGCGCCTGGCCAGCGCCCGGACGGACCCCGAAGGGGGGCCGGCTGGCGGTCGGGGCCGGGCCGATCCTCGTCGTCGGCAACCTGCGCGACCCGGCCACGCCCATCGGCGGCACCAAGCAGCTCGCCGCCGACCTCGCCTCCGGTGTCCTCGTCACCTCGGACCACAGCGGTCACGGCGCCTACAACTCCGGCAGCTCGTGCATCGACGACATCGTGGCCGCCTATCTGCTGCGGGGGACGGTGCCTGCGGACGGCCGCGCCTGCTGACCCGTCCGTGGGACCGCGACCCAGGCGCGGCGCTGAGGCGGCGCTCAGGCGGTACCGGGGCGGCGCTCGGGGGCTGCGGC
>NZ_DASSMH010000123.1:0-12494 GCF_035688975.1 Intrasporangium sp.
CGGGGGCGGACACAGCTGCTGACCTTCCGTGGGGTTGCCCCAGACCCTACCTACCTGCTGGGCCGCGGGCCGGGCGTGGGCCGTCCCGCGCAGGCCGGAAGGAGTGAGGCGTCCCGTCAGGCCACGACGCGGTAGCGCATCCCGTTGTTCACCACCGTCTGGCCGTGCCAGTGAGGTGTGTGCAGGTCGACCTCGGTGCCGAGGCTGAAGGTGTCCCACCGCACCCGCTGGCCCACGTCCAGCACCGGGAGGGGTCCGTTGCCGTAGACGTAGCCGTTGATCGAGTGCACGAGGTTGCTCCCCCCAACGCCGCCTCACCGAATGCCGGCTCGTCGTCGGCCGCCACCTGGCGCGGCGGACCGGCCAGCTGCGCAAGGTTGCGCTCGAGGTGGGGCTCGCGTTCCCGTTCTCGACGGTGAAGCACGCCCCCACGGTCGATGGCGAACATCGGCACGGCATACCCGAGGTCTTGCGCAGAAGCGAACCCGGCGCCAGAGACTACTGCGCCGGCGCTCGGCGGCTGCGGCTGGGCGGTGGGCGTGTCGGCCGCAAACGGGACACCCCGCGTACCTGGAAGAGCTCTCCTACCCTTGCTGCATTCCTGCCCTGGGGGAGTTCGGAGAGGTACCACCACGCGGGGTGCCGTCGGTCAGTGTATGCCGCACGCCGCGGCAGCCGAAAACGCGGGCCTCGTGCCGCTGCCGAGCCTGCACTCCCGACAGGGGTCGCCCGGATTTTCCCGGCGTGGCTCGGCTCCGGTAGCCTCCCCCACGGAGGATTCGCATAGTGGCCTAGTGCGCACGATTGGAAATCGTGTTGGGATAAAACCCTCGGGGGTTCAAATCCCCCATCCTCCGCCACACGGTGACCCCCGGACGCACCCGCGCCGGGGGTCACCGCCTCCCCGAGTGAAAGCACCGTTCATGACCCTCGCCGCCCTGCGCCACCGCAGCGTCCTCAAGGAGAGCGACCTCACGCCCGAGGAGTTCCGCGCCCTGCTCGACCTCGCGGCCGAGCTCAAGGCGGCCAAGCGTGCGGGGCGCGAGGAGCGCCGTCTGGTCGGCAGGAACATCGTCCTGATCTTCGAGAAGACCTCGACCCGGACCCGCTGCGCCTTCGAGGTCGCCGCGGCCGACCAGGGGGCGAGCACGACCTACCTCGACCCGGCCGGGTCGCAGCTCGGGCACAAGGAGTCGGTCAAGGACACCGCCCGGGTCCTCGGGCGGCTCTACGACGGGATCGAGTACCGCGGCGCCGGCCAGGCCGTCGTCGAGACGCTCGCGGCCCATGCGGGCGTGCCGGTCTGGAACGGCCTCACCGACGAGTGGCACCCGACCCAGTCGCTCTGCGACGCCCTGACGATGCGCGAGCACGCCGGCAAGCCGGACCACGAGATCGCCTATGCCTACGTCGGCGACGCCCGTTTCAACATGGGCAACTCGCTCCTCGTCACCGGGGCGATGCTCGGCATGGACGTGCGCATCGTCGCCCCGAAGTCGCTGTGGCCCGCCGGTGACGTCGTCGCCGTCGCGCAGCGGTATGCCGCCGAGTCCGGTGCGCGGCTCCTGCTCACCGACGACGTGGCCGCCGGGGTCGCGGGCGTCGACTTCCTGCACACCGACGTGTGGGTCTCCATGGGCGAGCCCAGGCAGGTGTGGGCCGAGCGGATCGAGCTGCTGACCCCCTACCAGGTCAACGCCGGGATGCTGGCGCGGACGGGAAACCCTCGCGTGAAGTTCATGCACTGCCTGCCGGCCTTCCACGACCTCGAGACGAAGGTCGGGCAGGACGTCAAGGAGCAGTTCGGCCTGGAGGAGCTCGAGGTCACCGACGAGGTGTTCGAGTCGGCCGCCTCCATCGTCTTCGACCAGGCCGAGAACCGCATGCACACGATCAAGGCTGTGCTTCTCGCCACCCTCGCGAACGGCTGAGGACCCGCCCCCGTAGCCTCGGGGTACGCAGATCGGGCTACCGGAGGTCTCCATGACCAGCACCACCACCCCCGTCATCATCCAGGGCGGCATGGGGGTCGACGTGTCCTCCTGGCGCCTCGCCCGCGAGGTGTCCCGGCGCGGTCAGCTCGGGGTGGTGTCGGGGACCGCGCTCGACGCGGTCCTGGCCCGACGGCTGCAGGACGGTGACGCCGGCGGCCACCTGCGCCGGGCGCTGGCCGCCTTCCCCGACCAGGCGATGGCCGAGCGGGTGCTGGGCAGGTACTTCCGCGACGGCGGCCGGCCGCAGGGAGCCCCCTACCGGCCCAACCCGACGCTGACCATCTCCCCGACCCCGGATGCCGTCGAGCTGGCGGTGCTGGGCACCTTCGCCCACGTCTGGCTGGCCAAGGAGGACCACGACGGCCCCGTCGGCATCAACCTGCTCGAGAAGGTCCAGATGGCCACGCCGTCGGTGCTGCTCGGCGCGATGGTCGCCGGAGTCGACTACGTCCTCATGGGGGCCGGGATCCCCCGTGAGGTCCCCCGGCTCCTGACCGGCCTCGCCGCGGGCGAACCGGTGGCCCTGACGGTCGAGGTCCACGGCTCCACGCGCCCCCGCACGACGACCCTCGACCCGGTGGCGCTCCTCGGAGCCCACCTGCCGCCCCTGACCCGGCCGAGCTTCCTCGCGGTCGTCTCGCTTCCCAGCCTGGCGGCCTACCTGTGCCGCGACGAGGCCACCCGGCCGGACGGGTTCGTCGTGGAGGGCCCGCTCGCCGGCGGCCACAGCGCCCCTCCACGCGGGAGGCTGGTCCTGGACGAGGAGGGCCAGCCGGTCTACGGCGCACGCGACGACGCGGACCTGGCCGCGATCGCACGGCTCGGTCTGCCGTTCTGGGTGGCCGGTGCCTACAGCACGCCCGAGCGGGTGGCGCAGGCCCGTGCGGCCGGCGCCGCGGGCGTCCAGGTGGGAAGCCTCTTCGCGCTGTGCGAGGAGTCCGGGCTCACCCCGGCCCTGCGTCGGCGGCTGGTGGAGGAGCTCGCGGCCGGCGACCTCACCGTGCTGAACGACCCGCTGGCGTCGCCGACCGGCTTTCCTTTCAAGCTCGCCCTCCTCGACGGCACGGCCTCGGACGAGGCGGTGTATGCCGCACGGTCGCGCCGGTGCGACCTGTCCTACCTGCGCCAGCCCTACGAGCGCCCCGACGGGTCGGTGGGCTACCGGTGCCCCGGCGAACCCGTCGACGCCTACGTCCGCAAGGGCGGCACCCCCGACGAGACGACCGGGCGCAAGTGCCTGTGCAACGCCCTCATGGCCAACGTCGGCCTGGGGCAGCACCGCAAGGACGGCTACGACGAGCCGGTGGCCGTCACCTTGGGCCAGGACCTCACCGGGCCGCGCCGGCTCCTGGCCGAGCACCCCTCCGGGTGGACGGCGGGCGAGGCGGTCGACTGGCTCCTCAGCGCCCTGCTCGAGCCTGCCGCGGCGCCGGCCTAGGCCGCCCACCTGGAGGCGCCGGAGCTGGGATGAGGGGGGCGTCCGCCGCGCGGGCGTGGGACCGTCGGTCAGGGCTTTGCGCTGGACGATGGACACGGCACCGGGGTCGGCGTCGCCGTGACCGGCGCGGGCACGGGCCCGAAGGCCTTCCATCCGTTGCCGAGCACGAGGTCCACGCTGTCGTCCCCACGCTGGTCGGGCTTGAGCGCGGCTCCGGGGACGTGCCTGGCGACCACCTTGGCGGAGGCCTCGCCGGCCTTGCCGTAGCGGATCTCCGCCGGCGCCCCGATGGTGCGGTTGAGCGGGTCGTTGGCCACCTGCTTGACCCGGAACCCGCGGGAGGCCGCGACCTTGGCCGTCGCTGCGGCCAGCCCGGCACGCTCCGTCGAGTTGTAGACCCGCAGCGAGACGTCGCGCGGGGCCAGGTCGGGGGCCGTGGGCACGGTCATGCATGGCGCCGCCTTGGGAGCCGTCCGCTGGAAGTAGGAGTTGGCGTAGTAGAACGCGGCGGCGAGACCGGCCAGCACGAGCAGGATCGTCACGGCGGCCCGCCCCTGCCGACGCAGGCGCCGCCGTCGTCCGGGGTCGTCCGTGACCTGGCCCATGGCCCCTCCATCCGGTGTCCGCGCTGCCTGGTGTCCCTCAGGAGAGTACGAGAACCCGGGCGTGCAGGACGGGACGCTGCTGCAGCGCGGCGCGCAGGGCGCGGTGCAGGCCGTCCTCGAGGTAGAGGTTGCCCTCCCACTCGACGCAGTGGGGGAAGAGGTCGCCGTAGAAGGTCGAGTCGTCAGCGAGGAGGTTGCGCAGGTCCAGCGTGCTCTTGGTGGTGATGAGCTCCCCGAGCTGCACCACGCGGGGCGGCACGCCGGACCAGTCCTTCGCGCTCTCGAGCCCGTGCTCGGGATAGGGGCGAGAGTCGCCGACGGCCTTGAAGATCACCGGGCCAGCATAGGCGGTCCCGCCTGCCCACCCCGGGGAGCGAGCGGTCACTAGAGTGCGGGAGGTGACTGACGCACCCGCCGCAGGCCCGACCCAGCTCGACGACATCCGCGAGGGCTACGCCTTCGACGGAGGCGTGCTCCGGCTCGGCGCCGCCGTCATCGACGGGCAGGCGCACCCGGACGCCCCGGTCCAGGTGCCGCTCGCCTCGCTCACCCGGCACGGGCTCGTGGCCGGCGCGACCGGCACCGGCAAGACGAAGACGCTCCAGCTGATGGCCGAGCAGCTGGCCGAGCAGGGCGTCCCCGTCTTCCTCGCCGACATCAAGGGCGACCTCTCCGGCCTCGCGACACCCGGCGAGGAGAGCGACAAGGTCACCGCCCGGGCGGCCGAGGTCGGTATGCCGTGGACGCCCACGGCATACCCCACGGAGTTCTTCTCCCTCGGCGGCCGCGGCAGCGGCATCCCGATCCGCGCCACCATCACCTCCTTCGGGCCGACGCTGCTGTCCAAGGTGCTCGGGCTCAACGACACCCAGGAGTCCAGCCTCGGCCTCGTCTTCCACTACGCCGACAAGAACGGCCTCGCGCTGCTCGACCTCAAGGACCTGCGCGCCGTCATCACGCACCTCACGTCCGACGAGGGCAAGGCGGACCTCAAGGCGCTCGGCGGCCTGTCGAGCGCCACGGCGGGGGTCATCCTCCGCTCGCTCATCACGTTCGAGGACCAAGGTGCCGCCGCCTTCTTCGGCGAGCCCGAGTTCGACACCGCCGACCTGCTCCGCACGGCGCCCGACGGCCGGGGCCTCATCTCCGTCCTGGAGCTGCCCCAGGTGCAGGACCGGCCGCAGCTGTTCTCGACCTTCCTCATGTGGCTGCTCGCCGACCTCTTCCACGACCTGCCCGAGGAGGGCGACCTCGACAGGCCGAAGCTCGTCTTCTTCTTCGACGAGGCACACCTGCTCTTCTCCGACGCGAGCAAGGCGTTCCTGCAGGCCATCGAGCAGACCGTGCGGCTCATCCGTTCCAAGGGCGTCGGCGTCTTCTTCGTGACGCAGTCGCCCAAGGACGTGCCCCCCGGGGTGCTCGCGCAGCTCGGCAACCGGGTCCAGCACGCCCTGCGCGCCTACACCCCCGACGACGCCAAGGCGCTCAAGCAGGCGATCGCCACCTACCCGCACACGGCATACGACCTGGAGGAGCTGCTCACGTCGCTCGGCATCGGCGAGGCGGTGGTCACCGTCCTGTCGGACCGGGGCGTGCCGACCCCGGTGGCCTGGACGCGGATGAAGGCGCCGAACTCGCTCATGGACCCGTCCCCCCAGGCAACCGTCGACGCCGTCATCGCCGCGTCGTCGATCGGCGCGAGGTATGCCGCCGTGCTCGACCGCGAGTCCGCCTACGAGCTGCTCGCCCGCCGTCTCAAGGCGGCGCCCACCGCCGACGAGGAGCCCACCCCGGCGACGTCGTCCGAGCCCGCCGCGGAGCCGGCCGCGCGCCCGGCCAAGGAGGAGCCGAGCGTCATCGAGAAGGTGGCCTCGTCGTCGGCCTTCCGGTCGATGCTGCGCTCCGCCGGCACGGTCATCGGCCGGGAGATCACCCGCAGCCTCTTCGGCACGTCACGCCGCCGCCGGCGCCGCTGACCGGCGTACGGGCTCGGATTCCCTTGCCTACGAGTCGAACTCGACATCGTCGAGGTCGCCGTCCACGTCGGCGAAATACGTGATGACCCGGATCTCCGGGTCGTCCGCGACGTGGAGGATGAGCTGACGGAGCTGGACGACGGAGCCGTCGTCGAGCCGGATCCGCTTGGTGCGCCCACGTTTCGGGTCGCTGTCGTGCCGCTCCCACCACTCCTGGGCCTCCGGGTTGTCCGAGAAGACCGCGTCGAGGACGGCGTCGAAAGACGCGTCGTCGGGATGACGGGCATAGGCCTCGCGGAAGAGGGCCAGCTGGTCGGCGGCCTCCTGCTGCCAGTCGGCGAAGAGGCTGCGCGCACCCGGGTCACAGCAGTAGAAGTAGAGCAGGTTGCGCTCGCGCTTGCTCGGTTTGGCGTGCCAGTCGCAGAACAGCCGCCGTGCCGCGTGGTTCCCGCCGAGGACGTCCCAGCGAGCGCCGACGACGTATGCCGGGTTGGGGTCGAGTGCCTCGAGCAGCTCCTCGACCTCGTCCGTCAACTCCTCCGGCTCGGCGGCCCTGCGGGCCGGCCCGCGCTTGGCGAGCGAGTGCAGGTGCGCGCGCTCGTCCGCGGGGAGCCGCAGCGCGCGAGCCAGCGCGTCGAGCACGGCGCGACTCGGGCGCAGGTCGCGGCCTCGCTCGATGAAGCCGTAGTAGGCGACGGAGATGTCGGCGAGCTCGGCGACCTCCTCCTGGCGCAGGCCCTTGGGGCGACGGCCCTTCTCCCGCCGGATGCCCACGTCCTCGGGCGCCAGCTGGAGGCGTCGCGCCCGCAGGAAGTCGCCGAGCGGCGACGGGGTCGGCAGCGAGAGCGGGACGTCGGTGCTCATCCCCCCATCCTGCCAGCGCCCTGATCAGTCGGGCTGGGGCGGCCGTTGCTGGCCGTCCGGCATCGTGTCCGCGTGCCGGTGGGCGACCTTCCACTCGCCGTCCTCACGGCGGTAGACCTGCGTGACCCGGAGCGAGTAGCTGCGCGGCGCCCCGTCGACCGAGGCCTCGGTGTGCTCGAAGCCGACGGTGTAGGCGAGGTCCCCCACCACTTCCGCCGCCACGACCTCGTGGATGTGGGACCGGCAGTCCGAGAAGCCGGCCGCCAGCCGGACGAAGAGCTCGCCGACGTCCTGCCGCCCGGTGGCGGACATCCAGGCGCCGAGGACCGTGACCGGCTCGTGGCGGGACCAGACGGCCAGGCGGGGGCCGGCGTCGCCGTTGTGCAGGGCGATCTCGGCGTCCCGGAGGCGCGAGTCCACCCAGGCCAGCAGGTCTTCCCGGTCGCTCACCCTGCACCTCCGCGATCCGACACCACGACGCTCCGTCGCGCCGCGTGCACCGGTCCTCGACACGGCATACCGGCGTCTCGACCCATTCAAGCCCTCAACGCGCGCCAGCACCAGCAGCGGCGGGCACACCGACGACGTGGGCGGCCAAGTAGGGTCGGCTCGTGGAAGCGGACCGCTGCGTCGACGTGCTGGAGGCCGAGGCTGCCGCCTTCGCCGACATCATCCGGTCGGCCGACCCCGCGACCCCCGTCCCGGGATGCCCGGGGTGGACGCTGGCGGATCTCGCCGCGCACCTGGGCGGCGTGCACCGGTGGGCACGGCATGCCGTCCTGGTGGGCCGGGGCGAGGAGCCGGTCGCTCCCGACGACCCGGAGGAGCGGCACCGCTGGTTCGTCGAGGGCGCGGGCGAGCTGGTCCAGACCCTGCGGTCGGTCGACCCGGCCCGACCATGCTGGACCTTCGCTCCCCCTGGCCAGGCGGGCTTCTGGATGCGCAGGCAGGCCCACGAGACCACGCTGCACCGCTGGGACGCGGCCATGTCCACCGGCGCTGAGGCCGGCATTGCCGAGGACGTCGCGCTGGACGGGATCGACGAGGTCGTCACGATGTTCGTGCCGCGGCAGGTGCGCCTCGGTCGGCTCGCGCCGTTTCCCTCCGTCGTCCACCTCGTGGCGGACGGGCACCGCATCCCCCTGTCGGGGGGCGTCCCCCACTTGGGAGTGGAGCCGGTCGGCATGGTGGAAGGCGCGGCCGAGGCGCTGCTGCTGCTGCTGTGGAGGCGGATCGCGCCGGACGACCCGCGCGTGGTCATCACCGGCGACGAGACCGCGGTGCGCACGCTGTGCACCCAGGCCCTGACGCCCTGAGGCAGCGCTCGGCTCAGCCGCGCACCGACTGCGCGAAACGGAAGAGGTTGGCAGGGTCGACGCCCCGCTTGACCGTCTGCAGCTGCGCATAGGTGCCGGGCCAGTAGGCGTTGCCGTAGTCCGCGATCGCGCTGTCCAGGTAGTTGACGTAGGCCGCCGTGCCACACCACGGCGCCATCGCGGCCCGGAAGCCTCTGACGTAGGCGTCGAACGGCGCCCCGTCCAGCGGCGGGGTCCTGCTTGGCCAGCGAGCCAGATAGTGCAGCATCATCAGGGCGTTGCGGTGGCCGTAGGCGGAGTCGCTCGTCGTCGTGCTCCGCACGGCTCCGCCCAGCCCGACCACGGTGCAACCCGTCCACGTCGCGTTGGTGACGCTCAGTCCGGCCTTGACCTGCTGGATGAGCTTCGCGATGGCGTCACTGGGGAGCGGCTGGTAGACCATGGTCGACGCCCCGGCGGACGGCACCCGTGGGATCGACCCTTCGGGCGGCAGGTGGCACGTCGCGTATGACGTGCACTGTGCCTCGTTGAGCATCGCGGTGAAGTAGCTCTGCGAGCTGACGGAGCGGGACGACGGCTGGACGCCGATGCGCGCGATGAGGGCGCTCAGCTGGGTCGTGAGGGCCGAGGCCGAGCCGATCCACGTGCCGGTGACGGCAAGGGTCGTGCTGCCCGTCGAGGGCGTCGCCCGGAAGGCGAGCTCGCAGTGGAGCCGGGCGTCCGCGGTGGCGATGAAGGACTGGTAGCCGGCGACGACCGCAGCGGCGGCCGCCATCGGGTAGGACATCGAGTAGACCTGGAAGGTCGGCGCGGGGCGCAGCCGGAAGGTGAAGGAGGTCGCGACACCGAAGGACCCTCCCCCGCCGCCCCGCAGCGCCCAGAAGAGCCCCGGCCAGCGGGACGCCGAGACCTGCTTGACCGACCCGTCCGCGAAGACGACGGTGGCTGCGGTCAGCTGGTCGCAGGTCAGCCCCCACGGGCGCGTCAGAGCACCGATGCCCCCGCCCATCGCGAGACCGGAGATCCCGACGCTGCCGCACGTGCCCCCGGGCAGCGCCAGGCCGGCGCTCGAGACCCTCTGGTAGACGTCGATGAGCCGGGCTCCGGCGCCGACGGTCGCGGTTGCGGATGCCGAGTCGACGGTCACTCGCGAGATGAGGGTGGTGTCGATCACGAGTCCGGTGCCCGTCGACCATCCGGTCAGGGCATGCCCGCCGGAGCGGACGGTGAACGGCACGGCATTCGAGCTGGCGAAGGTCACCGCCGCCGACACGTCCGCAGCCGACACGCACCGCGCGACCGCCGACGGCCACACCGCGTCGAACCGCGGGTTGTAGCCATGCGCGACCGCGGCATACCCGCTCGAGCCCTTGACGTAGAGCGTCCCGGCCATGCGCTGCTGCAGCTGCGACCATGGCGGCGTGGCGGCGGCGGCACCCACGGCCAGCAGCGCCGCGCTCCCGCCCACGCCGCGCAGGAGCGCACGTCTCGACACCTCGGCGGTCAGGGACTCGGTCAGCGACATCATCGCTCCCTCGACTGTGAGTGGGCGGCCTGCGGAACTCCATCGACGGTATCCGTGATGTCTCCGTGCGGGACCAAAAGTGCACAAACGGCGGGGATGAGCTCACCCCCCGCGACTGGGCCACGGGAGAGACGCCGGCCAGCACCCCCGAGGCTGGCCGGCGTCTCCGGAGGTCTCGGCCTACGTCAGCTGGAGGGCGTGTAGTGCGACGAGTCGCCCTCGAGAACGCGACTGCGCTCCCCGGTCGAGCCCACTGGCACGTCGCCCGCAACGGTCACGCGGTTGAGGCGGCGCGGCCGGCCGTCGTAGTTGTCGATCGCGTAGTGCTGGGTGACCCGGTTGTCGAACACGACGAGCTGGTCGGGCTCCCAGGCCACCCGCAGGACGTTCTCCGGACGGGTGACGTAGGACTGGAGCAGCCTGACGATGTCGCGGCTCTCACCGGCGGAAAGCCCGACGATCCGCTGGACGAAGCCGCCCAGGAACAGTCCCTTCTCCCCGGTCTCAGGGTGGACGCGGACCACCGGGTGGGCGGTCCGGTAGGTGAGGGAGGTGAACTGCGCCCGGTTCTCCCTCGCCCGCTGGTCGAGCGCCTCCTCCGGCTGGGCGTAGTCGTAGTCGTTGGTGTGGATGGCCCAGAGCGAGTCGGCCAGCTGCCGCAGCGGCTCCGGGAGGTCGCGATACGCAGCGGCGGTGTTGGCGATCAGCGTCTCCCCGCCGTAGGGCGGCACGACCTTGCTCACCAGGGTGGTGACCTTGGGCGGGGACCGCACGAAGGTGACGTCGGTGTGCCAGTGGTTGGCCACGCCCCGCTCGCTGTCGACCGGCAGCACGCGTGGGGCACCCGCTTCCGCCG
The DNA here is from genome assembly GCF_035688975.1 of Intrasporangium sp. GTDB lineage: Bacteria > Actinomycetota > Actinomycetes > Actinomycetales > Dermatophilaceae > CALMNV01. The sequence continues at coordinate 10,575 of NZ_DASSMH010000123.1, forward strand.
CGAGGGTGGGGTGGGCCGTCGTGAGGTCGCCCAGGTGCGCGGCGAAGCGCTCCTGCTGCTCCTTCGAGAGCGGCGCCCCCCGGAAGACGAGGGCCTTGTGCTCGAGCAGGGCACGGTTGAGAAAGTCGATGGTGTCCGCGTCGAGCTCGGCGGAGACGTCGACGCCTGCGATCTCGGCGCCGATGCGCCCCGTGAGCTTGCGGGCGATGCGGTCGGTGGCGATGGTGGTCATGCTGCGTTCTCCTTGCTGGATGTGAGGCGGTTGGGGTTGACGGGTCTGGGAAGGTCGTAGTGCTCGCGCAACGTGGCGCCGGTGTACTCCGTGCGGAACAGGCCTCGGCGCTGCAACTCTGGGACGACGTGGTCGACGAAGTCGTCCAGGCCGCCCGGCAGGGTGGGCGGCATGACGTTGAAACCGTCGGCGGCGCCGTGCTCGAACCAGTGCTGGATCTCGTCGGCGACCTGGCTCGGCGTGCCCGCGACGACGCGGTGGCCGCGACCGCCGGCCAGCCGCTCGAGAAGCTGGCGCACGGAGAGCTGCTCGCGCGCGGCGAGGTCGAGGACGAGCTGGCGCCGGCTCTGGTTGCCCTCGGTGCTGCCGCCCACCGGCGGAAGCGGTGCATCGAGGTCCCGCTCGGAGAGCTCGATGTCGAGCATCGCCGACAGCTGGGCAAGCCCGTACGCGGGGGTGATGAGGCTGTTCAGCTCCGCCTCGCGCTCCCTTGCCTCCCGCTCGGTGCGCCCCAGGACCGGGCTGATGCCGGGCAGAACGAGCAGCTCGTCGGGGTGACGCCCGTATGCCGCGAGCCGCGACTTCACGTCCGCGTAGAACGCCTGGCCCTCCTCAAAGGTCCGCTGGGCGGTGAAGACCGCCTCGGCGAACCGCGCGGCGTACTCCCTGCCGGTCTCGCTGGAGCCGGCCTGCACCAGGAGCGGGTGGCCCTGCACGGGACGGCGGATGTTCAGCGGTCCTCGCACCCGGAAGTGCTCGCCCCGGTGGTTGATCGGCGAGATGCGGTCGGTGTCGGCAAAGATCCCGGACGCCTTGTCGGCGACCACCGCGTCGTCGTCGAAGGAGTCCCAGAGCGCCTTGGCAACCTGGACGAACTCGATGGCCCGGGCGTACCGCTCCGCGTGGTCCGGTCGGTCGGGCAGGCCGAAGTTGCACGCCTCGTCCCGCCCGGCGCTCGTGACGATGTTCCACCCTGCGCGCCCACCGCTCAGGTGGTCGAGGGAGGCGAAGGCCCGGGCGAGGGTGTAGGGGTGGTTGTAGGACGTCGACGCGGTGGCGATGAGGCCGATGGACGTCGTGGACGCGGCCAGGGCGGAGAGCAGCGTGAGCGGCTCGAAGGCGCTGTGCGTGTTGTGCTTCACGTTTCCGTGCAGGGCCATCCCATCGGCGAAGAAGATCGAGTCGAGCCGGCCGCGCTCAGCCGTCCTCGCGATGTCGACGTAGTGCTGGAGGGTGAGCGACGCGCTGGGCGTGACGTCGGGGTGGCGCCACGCCGCCTCGTGGTGGCCGTTGGCCATGAGAAACGCGTTGAGGTGCAGCTGTCTGGGCCTGGTGCTCATGGTGCTCAGTCCTTGCGGGTCGTAGGGGGTCAGCGAGATTGCGAACCGGCGCGCCATCGTGAGAAGTGCTGCTCGAGACGCACGAGTGCCGTGTTCACGAAGAGGCCGAAGAGCGAGACGGTGAGGATCCCGGCATACATGTCGGTGATCTGAAAGCTGCTCTGGGAGTTGACGATCAGGTATCCCAGCCCTGCCTTGGCGCCCACCATCTCGGCCGCGATGAGGACGAGGATCGACGCGGTGCCGCCCATGCGGATCCCCGTGAAGATGGTGGGCACCGCCGACGGGAGGACGACCTTCCGGAAGAGCTGCACGCTGCTCAGCCCAAGCGACCGTGCGGCCCTGACG
>NZ_DASSMH010000124.1:0-29756 GCF_035688975.1 Intrasporangium sp.
GAGTGGCCACTTCCGCACACCCCCCACGTCGAGTGGCCACTTCCGCACACCCCCCCAACGTCGAGTGGCCACTTCCGCACACCCCCCAACGGGACGGTGGTCAGCCGGCGCCGTCCTCGGGGCGCTCGGAGAGCAGCCGCAGCAGCGGGTCAGCGGAGGAGGCCCGGAGCCGGCCGCTCAGCAGCGCCCGCTGGGCGGTCGCGCGGGCCAGCGCGAGGTAGGTCGGGCGGATGTCCGGCGCCATCGCACGCAGCACCTCAACGTGCCCGGCCACCGTGCCCGCGTCCCCGCGCGCCACCGGTCCGGTGAGCGCCGCGTCGCCCAGCCGTAGCGTGTTGGACAGCGCCGCCGTGAGGAGCGGCTCGAGCAGCCGGGCCGGATCCTCGACCCCGGCCGCGCCGAGCAGCTCCAGCGACTGCGCGACCAGGGTGACGAGGTGGTTCGCCCCGTGCGTGAGCGCCGCGTGGTAGAGCACGCGCTCCTCCTCGGGGACCCACACGGGGTCACCGCCCATCTCGATGACGAGCGCCTCGGCGAGAGGCCGCGCGAGGTCCACGGTCGTGATGCCGAAGCAGCAGTCCTGCAGCCGTTCGACGTCCATCGCCGTGCCGGTGAAGGTCATGGCGGGATGCAGGGCCAGCGGGATGATCTCGCTCCCCGCCGCCGCCTCGAAGAGCGCGATCCCGTGTGCCCCGGAGGTGTGCAGCACGAGCTGCCCAGGGGTGAAGGTCCCCGTGGTAGCGAGCCCGGCCACGAGCTCCTCGAGCGCGTCGTCGGGCACGGCGAGCACGACGAGGTGCGCGCCGCCCACGACCTCGGGGATCGCGCGCACCGGCGCCCCGGGGAGCAGGGCCGCGGCCCGCCGCAGCGACGCCTCGCTCACGGCGGAGACGCCGGTGACGCGGTGCCCGGCCCGCGCGAGCGCGGCCCCCAGCACGGCCCCGACCCGACCCGCGCCGACGATCCCCACGTCGAAACGGGCGGGACGCTCGGCCGGGGTGCTCATCCTCGGGAGGCTATCCCCTACAGTCCCGAGCGTGGAGCCGGTGACGTGGCGGGAGGCCTGGCACGAGGCGCTGTATGCCGCCGGGTCCGGCTTCTACGTCGCGGCGGGTGGCCCGGTCGCGCACTTCGCGACGGCGGCCTCCGGCCCGGCGCGCGAGGTCCTCGCCGCGGCGCTGCTGCGGCTCGTCGACCACCGCCCGCAGGTCATCGTCGACGTGGGGGCCGGTCGCGGCGAGCTAGCGACGGCGCTCCTCCACGCGGCGCAGGGGATCCTGCCCGAAGCCCGGCCCCTCCCCCCAGATATCTGGGGGGACGGATATCGCCAGGGCGATATCCCTCCCCCCAGATATCTGGGGGGAGGGGGGGTGCGGGTGGTCGCGGTCGACGTCACGCCCCGACCGCCGGAGCTCGATCCGCGGGTCGAGTGGCTGCGGTCCCCGGGTGGACCGGACCTGCCCGCGGACCTGCGCGACCTCGACGACGCCCTGGTCGTGGCCCACGAGTGGCTGGACGTCGTGCCGTGCACGATCGCCGAGGTCGGCGACGACGGCACGTTGCGCGAGGTCCTCGTCGACCCCCGGTCGGGCGCGGAGTCGCCCGGAGCACCCGTGGACGGGCCCGACCGCGACTGGGCCACCGCGCACTGGCCGCCCCGCGGGCCCGGCGACCGGATCGAGATCGGCCGGTCCCGCGACGAGGCATGGTCGGCCCTCGTCGACCGCGTGCGCTCCGGGGTGCTCGTCGCCGTCGACTACGGCCACACCCGCGCCAGCCGCCCGGCCGGCGGCACGCTCACGGCATACCGCCGTGGACGTGAGACTCGCCCCGTCCCCGACGGGTCCTGCGACCTCACCGCCCACGTCGCGATGGACTCCCTCGAGCACGACGACCTCGTCACCCAGCGGGACGCGCTGCGGCGGCTCGGCCTCACCGGACGACCCCCCGAGCTGGCGGGCGCCGCGAGCGACCCGGCCGCCTACCTCGTGGCGCTCGAGCGGTCCACGCACGAGGCCCACCTCATCGCCCCTGGCGGGTACGGCGCCTTCTGGTGGGCGGTCAGGCGGATCCCCGCCAACGCCGTACCCTGATCGGCATGCGCCGGCTGGTCCCGCTCCTGCTCGCCCTCGGACTGGTCGGCGGCCAGCCGGCCCTCGCAGCCGCGCACGAGGTGCTCGAGCGGACCGACCCCGCCGCCGGCACGACCGTCGAGCGCCTGCCGGCCGCGGTGCGCCTCACCTTCTCCGATCCCCCGCTCGCCGTCGGAGCCCAGGTGCTCGTCACCGGCCCCGTGGGCGACGTCGCCAGCGGCACGCCGTCCATCGAGGGTCGTGTGCTCAGCCAGCCGCTGCTGGACCGGGCACCGGCCGGCGACTACACCGTGACCTACCGCGTGACCGCCGAGGACGGCCACCCGGTCACCGGCACGTTCTCGTTCCACGCGACGGTGGGGCTCGACGGCTCGACCGCCACCGCGGGTGCCAGGGTGCCGGTGCGTGACGCCGGCCCCTCGGACGGCGCGTCGGGTCAGGAGTCCCAGCTCGTGCCGGTCATGCTCACCGTCGCCGGCGCGCTCGCGCTCGTGGCCGTCGGCGCCGTCGTCGTCATGCGCGGGCGACGCTGAGCGCTCGCGCCCGCGGGGGGCGGCATACTCGACCCATGACGGAGACCGGCGAGCGGCGCGCCCTCAGCGTGGGCGTCGGCGCCGGCGGCCTCGCGACGGCCGACATGGTGCTGAACATCGGGCCGCAGCACCCCGCGACGCACGGCGTCCTGCGGCTGCGGATCGTCGTCGACGGCGAGCGGATCGTCACCGCCGAGCCCATCGTCGGCTACATGCACCGGGGTGCCGAGAAGCTCTTCGAGGTGCGCGACTACCGACAGATCCTCGTCCTCGCGAACCGGCACGACTGGCTCTCCGCCTTCTCCAACGAGCTCGGGATCGTGCTCGGCGTCGAGCACCTGCTCGGGATGGCCGTCCCAGACCGCGCGGTGTGGGCGCGCACCCTCCTCGCCGAGCTCAACCGGGTCCTGAACCACCTGATGTTCCTCGGTTCCTACCCGCTCGAGCTGGGCGCCATCACCCCCGTCTTCCACGCGTTCCGGGAGCGCGAGGAGCTGCAGGCCGTCATGGAGGAGGCCTCCGGCGGGCGGATGCACTACATGTTCAACCGGGTCGGCGGGCTCAAGGAGGACCTGCCGGCCGGCTGGCTGGGCCGCGTCGAGGCGGCCATTGCGGGTGTGCGCCGGCGGCTGCCCGACCTCGAGCGGCTGCTCGTCGGCAACGAGATCCTCGAGGCCCGCACCCGCGGCGTGGGCGTGCTGCCGCTGGAGAGGGCGGCGGCATACGGCGTCTCGGGGCCCATCGCCCGGGCGAGCGGGCTCGACGTGGACCTGCGGCGGGATGCGCCCTACCTCGGCTATGCCGAGCTCTTCGGCCCGGGCGGTCCCGGCCGCGTGGTGACGCGGACGGCGGGGGACTGCCTGGCTCGCCTCGAAGTCCTCCTCGAGCAGGTGCACGTCAGCCTCGACCTCGCCGAGGCCGCCCTGGACCGGCTCAGGTCGCTGCCGCCCGGTCCGGTCAACGTGCGGCTGCCAAAGGTGCTCAAGGTGCCGGAGGGCGAGATCTACTCGGCCACCGAGAACCCGCTCGGGTTCAACGGCTACTACCTCGTCTCCCGGGGGGAGAAGACGCCGTGGCGGCTCAAGCTGCGCTCGGCGTCCTTCAGCAACGTGTCGGTGCTCGGCGAGATGCTCCCCGGGCAGCTCATCGCCGACATGGTGGCGATCCTCGGCTCGATGTTCTTCGTCGTCGGGGACATCGACAAGTGAGCCCGCCAGCCCGCGGCATCCGGATGCGCGCGCGCCTGACGCCGGCCGGGATGCTGCGGGCCGCCGCCGTCTCCGTCGTCACGGTGACGGTCACGCTGGCCGGCGCATGCTCCGACGAGGACACGGTCGACACCGTCCCGCCACCGCGGCCCAACCCCACGACCCACAGCCAGCCGCTCGGGCCGTCGGCCGTGCCCACGCACACGCCCGCGCCCCCGCCCAGCGGCCGACGCTGACCCGGGTCGGGACGAAACTGGCCACTCGACGTCGAGAGAAGGCCCGGGTCGGGACGAAACTGGCCACTCGACGTCAGGCCCGCAGCGGCGCCTCGTCGTCGTCCTGCTCGTCGTCGCGGCGCCGGACCCGGCACATCCACTGGACGAGCATCCCGGCCACGGCCAGCAGCACCGCGATCCCGGCGTGGACGAGGAACGGCCAGATCCGGCCACGCTGCGACTCGACGTCGGAGTCGGGCAGCAGGACGAGGACGTGCGCGACGTACCACCCCACGAGCAGCGCGCCCGTCAGCGCGCCCGCCTGACCGAGCACCAGGGTCCGGGCGGCCCGCAGCGGGCTGATGTGGCGCTCCGCGGCCCCGTCGCGCACCTTCTTGACCTGCCAGCCGGCCCCGAGCAGGCCACCGGCGAGGAAGAGCATGACCACGGCCCCGATCCACGGGGGGTCGGCGGGGACCCCGCCTCCGGACACCCACCAGCGCAGCCCCAGCCAGCCGACGAGCGTCGTGGCGACGGCGGCGAGGACGAGCGTCGAGGCGCGCAGCCCCACGTGCGGCGTCATGGCGCCGCCCAGGCGGGGCCAGGACGCACGCCGGAGGTGTCAAGTCCCGCCAGGAGGTCGACAACCGGCCGTATGCCGTCGTCCCCCGCGCCGACACGCAGCCGCGCCTCGGGGTCGGCGGCGTGCCAGGGGACGAGGACGAAGGCACGCTCGGCCGCGCGCGGGTGCGGCAGCGTGAGCTTCGGCCCGGTCGCCCGCACCTCGGTCGCCGCCCCGGGCGTGCCGTACTGGATGAGGTCGAGGTCGAGGGTCCGCGCCCCCCAGCGGACCTCGCGCGTGCGGCCGTGGGCGGCCTCGATGCGGTGCAGCTCCTGCAGCAGGTGGGCGGCGGGGATCGAGGTGCGCCCGAGCAGGACGGCGTTGAGGAAGGGCGGCTGCTCCGGTCCACCGACCGGGTCGGTCTCCACGAGGGGCGAGACCGCCGTGATCGTGAAGCCGGGCAGCTCGCGAAGCGCCGCGACGGCCTGGGCGAGCGTGGCGCCCCGGTCACCGAGGTTGGCACCCAGCGCGACGACGGCCCGCGGCGAGTTCGTGCGCCGCACGTGCACGCGCACGTCGCCGAACGGCTGCCCCACGGGCGCCTCCGGCTTGTGTACGACGACCTCCACGGCGGCGACCAGCTCGTGGAGGAGCACGTCGTCGGCGATGAGCTCGGCGAGCCGCTCGATGAGGTCGACGGAGGGGCCCGTGATGCGGGCGACCACGGCGGCGGCCACCTCGGCGTAGTTGACGGTCGCGCCGAGGTCGTCGCTCCGCCCCGGCCGGGACAGGTCGAGCTCCAGCACGACGTCGACGACGAAGGTCTGCCCGTCCCTCTTCTCGTCCGCGAGCACGCCGTGGTGGCCGCGGGCGCGGACTCCTTCGAGCACGATGCGGTCGCTCACGCGGGCCCCTCCTCCGGAGCGTGCTCCATGGCGGCCTCGACGACGGCGATCGCCCGCACGGTCGAGGCGACGTCGTGGACCCGGACGCACCAGAGCCCGGCCATGGCGGCGAGCACCGACGTGGCGGTGGTCTCCACGTCGCGCTCGGCCGGCGGCCGCAGCGGCTCCCCCGGGTGACGGCCGAGCCGGCCGAGGAACGTCTTGCGCGAAGCCCCGAGCAGCAGCGGGTGCCCGAGGCCGTGGAGCACGGGCAGGGCGGCGAGGAGCGCCCAGTTGTGCTCGGCGGTCTTGGCGAAGCCAAGCCCGGGATCGAGCACGAGGAGGTCCTGCCTGATGCCGGCCGCAAGGAGGGCGTCGCGGCGCTCGGCGAGTTCACGGCATACGTCCGCGACGACGTCGTCGTAGACGGCGCGGGACTGCATCGACGTGCTGTGGCCGCGCCAGTGCATGGCGACGAACGCCAGCCCGGCATGCGCCACCCAGGGGACCATGGACTCGTCGGCGAGGCCGCCGGAGACGTCGTTGACGATGGCCGCCCCCGCCTCGACCGCCGCACGAGCCACCTCGGCGCGCATCGTGTCGACGGAGACGACGGCCCCCTCGGCGGCGAGGGCCCGGACGACGGGGACGACGCGGCGCAGCTCCTCCTCGACGGAGGGGCGCTCGGCGCCTGGGCGCGTCGACTCGCCGCCGACGTCGACGAGGTCGGCGCCCGCCGCGAGGACGTCGAGGCCGTGCCGCACGGCCGCATCCGGCTCGAACCACTCGCCGCCGTCGGAGAAGGAGTCAGGGGTGACGTTGACCACGCCCATGACGAGCGTGCGCTCGCGCTGGGCGAGCAGGTCGGCGGCGCTCACCGGCTCATCCTGCCGCGCCCGGCACGATCCTGCAGAGAACTCACTTGTTGCCCTCGAGCATGAGCGCCATCGCCTCTGCTCGAGTGGCGGGGTCGCGCAGCTGGCCGCGGACCGCGGAGGTGATGGTGCTGGCCCCCGGCTTGCGGATGCCGCGCATCGACATGCACAGGTGCTCGGCCTGCACGACGACGATGGCGCCCTGGACACCGAGGTGCTCCACGAGGGCGTCGGCGATCTGGGAGGTGAGGCGCTCCTGGACCTGCGGTCGCCGGGCGAAGACCTCGACAAGCCGGGCGAGCTTGGACAGCCCGGTCACGCGGCCGTCCTTGGCTGGGATGTAGCCCACGTGCGCCACCCCGTGGAAGGGCACGAGGTGGTGCTCGCACGTGCTGTAGAGCTCGATGTCGCGCACGAGGATGAGCTCCTCGTGGTCGATCGCGAAGGTCGCGCTGAGCGCCTCCTCGGCCGACATGTCCAGCCCCGCGAAGATCTCACCATAGGCCCGGGCCACCCGGGCGGGGGTGTGCTCCAGCCCCTCCCGGTCCGGGTCCTCGCCGACGGCGAGGAGCAGCTCACGGACCGCGGCCTCGGCGCGCGCGTGGTCGACCGGCACGCTCAGTGCCTCTCGCCGGGATTGACCGGCTGGTCCTGCGGGACCTCGATGACCTGGGTCGGCGGGTGCTCCTCGACCGCGGGGTCCGCCCCCACCGAGGCCGCCTCGTCGATCTGCTTCTCCACCCGGGGGTCAGCCGGGGCCGGCGGCGGCAGATGGCCGTTCTGGGACGCGGCGGCGAGCTCCGCCGGAGTCATGACCGGCGGGCGGTCGCTGAGGGTGCGGGTCTGGGACGACAGCCACGTCGGCCGCTTCGGCGCCTTGGTGATGTCGGTGAACAGCTTGGCCAGCTCCGCCTGGCCCAGCGTCTCGCGCTCGAGCAGCTCGAGGACGAGCCGGTCGAGGACGTCGCGGTTGGCGTTGACGATGCTGTAGGCCTCGTCGTGGGCGTTGTCGATCAGCTTGCGCACCTCCTCGTCGACGATCCGTGCGACGTCCTCGGAGTAGTCGCGCTGGTGGCCCATGTCCCGGCCGAGGAAGACCTCGCCGTTGCTCTGGCCGAGCTTGATGGCCCCGACCCGCTCGGACATGCCGTATTCGGTGATCATCTTGCGGGCCATCCCGGTGGCCTTCTCGATGTCGTTGCTCGCGCCGGTCGTGGGCTCGTGGAAGACGATCTCCTCCGCGACGCGGCCACCTAGGGCGTAGGAGAGCTGGTCGAGGATCTCGTTGCGGGTCGTGGAGTACTTGTCGTCGACGGGCATGACCATGGTGTAGCCGAGCGCGCGGCCCCGCGGCAGGATCGTCACCTTGGTGACCGGGTCGGTGTGGTTGAGCGCCGCGGCGACGAGGGCGTGCCCACCCTCGTGGTATGCCGTGATCTTGCGCTCCTTGGCCGACATGATGCGGGTGCGCTTCTGCGGGCCGGCGATGACGCGGTCGATGGCCTCGTCGAGGGCCGCGTTGTCGATGATCTTCTTGTCGCTGCGCGCCGTGAGCAGCGCGGCCTCGTTGAGCACGTTGGCGAGGTCGGCGCCGGTGAAGCCCGGCGTGCGGCGGGCGACGGCGAGCAGGTCGACGTCGGGCGCCATCGGCTTGCCCTGGGCATGGACCTCGAGGATGCGGTGGCGGCCGATCATGTCGGGGGCGTCGACGGCGATCTGCCGGTCGAAGCGTCCGGGGCGCAGCAGGGCGGGGTCGAGGATGTCGGGCCGGTTGGTGGCCGCGATGAGGATGACGTTGGTCTTGACGTCGAAGCCGTCCATCTCGACGAGCAGCTGGTTGAGCGTCTGCTCCCGCTCGTCGTGCCCGCCGCCGAGCCCGGCCCCGCGGTGCCGGCCCACGGCGTCGATCTCGTCGACGAAGACGATGGCCGGCGCGTTGGCCTTGGCCTGGTCGAAGAGGTCCCGGACCCGCGAGGCGCCGACGCCGACGAACATCTCGACGAAGTCGGAGCCGGAGATGGAGTAGAACGGCACGCCGGCCTCACCCGCGACCGCCCGCGCGAGGAGGGTCTTGCCGGTGCCCGGCTGTCCGTAGAGGAGCACGCCCTTGGGGATCTTCGCGCCCACGGCGAGGAACTTGGCCGGCTCCTGGAGGAACTCCTTGATCTCCTGCAGCTCCTCGATGGCCTCGTCGCACCCGGCCACGTCGGCGAAGGTGACCTTGGGGGTGTCCTTGGTCGCCAGCTTGGCCCGGGACTTGCCGAACTGCATGACGCGGTTGCCGCCGCCCTGCATCTGGCCCATGAGGAACCAGAAGAGGCCGAGGATGATGATGATCGGCAGGACCGACGCGAGCAGCGTGCCGAGCCAGCTGGGCTGCTCGATCTGGTCGTCGACGCCGCGCGGCGGAGGCGTGGAGTTGAGCGCGTTGACGACCTCGTCGCCGCGGGCGAGGACGTAGTAGGCGTAGACGGTCTTGGCGTCCTTGACCCGGCTGTCGCTCGAGGTGTAGGGCGTCTTCAGCGTCAGCTCCATGCGCTCGTTGTTGAGCAGCTTGGCCGACTCGACGTTGCCGGAGGTGATCTGCTTCATCGCCTCCGACGTGTCGATGCGCGGCGCCCCGGAGCCGGAGAACATCATCCCGACGACAAGCGCGGTGATGAGGACGAGGATCCACACCAGCGGCGTGCGAAGTATGCGCTTTGCGTCCATGTGCGTGCGAGGCGGAGCGCCCCGGTCCTCCTGCTCATCTGGTCAAGGTGTCGCCCCGACAACGTGCGACCCACTACCAGTGTTCCGCATCCCGCACCCACCCGTGCAGGCGGGCCACCCGTCCCGGCGGCGGAGACACGGCGGAGACACGGCGGGGACACGGCGGGGACGGGCCCGGTGTCAGGCGTAGACGTGCGGGGCGAGGGTGGCGACACAGCGCAGGTTGCGGTACTTCTCGGCGTAGTCGAGGCCGTAGCCGACGACGAACTCGTTGGGGATGTCGAACCCGACGTATCGGACGGGGATGTCGACCTTGACGACGTCGGGCTTGCGCAGGAGCGTGCAGATCTCGACCGACGCGGGCCTGCGCGACTCGAGGTTGGCCCTGATCCACGACAGCGTCAGGCCGGAGTCGATGATGTCCTCGACGATGAGCACGTGCTTGCCGGTGATGTCGACGTCGAGGTCCTTGAGGATCCGCACGACGCCGGAGCTCTTGGTGCCCGAGCCGTAGGAGGAGACGGCCATCCAGTCCATGGGGGCCGTGCCCGGCAGGGCCCGCATGAGGTCGGCCATGACGACGACCGCGCCCTTCAGCACGCCGACGAGGAGCAGGTCCTTGCCCTCGTAGTCGCGCCAGATCTCGGCGGCGAGCTCGGCGAGCCGGGCCTGGATCTGGTCCTCGGTGAAGAGGACCGTGGCCAGGTCGTCTCCCATGTGCTCGCGGTCCACGAAGGCTCCTCGTCTCGGTGGCCCCGGCACGGTCGCCTGGGCGGGACGGGCCTATTCAACCCCACTGCGCCGCCCAACCCCATCGCGCGGCCCCACCCCTCGCGCGGCCCAACCCCGCCGTGCGGTTCACACCGCACCGTGCAGCTCGGCCTCCGTGGGCAGCGGGCTGAAGCGGATGGCGGCCCGCTCCCGGGCCACGGCGATGCCGCCCGGCACGTGCAGCGGTCCCTGCCCGTGCCAGGAGGTGAGGAGCGCGTCGAGCGACTCCACGTGGGCGGCGCTGACGTCGCCGAGCGGCGCGCCCGCCTCGGCGGCGAGGATGCGCCACACCCGGGTCCGGATGGCGCGCGGCAGGGCGGCAAGCGCGTCGAGGTCGACACCGGGGTGGCCGGCGGCGGGAGGCAGGGTCGCGCGGGCCTCGTGCGCGAGGCACTCGAGGTGGTCGGCGTCCTCACGCAGCAGGTCGGCGCTGCGGGCGAGCGCCGCCCCGAACCCCGGCCCGAGCTCCCCCTCGAGGACCGCGAGCACCCGCCGGGCCCGGACTCGGCGGAACGAGTCGTCCTCGTTGTGCGGGTCCTCCCACGGCTCGATGCCGTATGCCGCGCACGCCGCCCGGGTCGTGGCGCGCGGCAGGGCGAGCAGGGGACGGACGAAGCGGTCCCGGCGGACCGGCATACCGGACAGGGACCGGGCACCGGAGCCCCGGGAGAGGCCGAGGAGCACCTGCTCGGCCTGGTCGTCGCGGGTGTGGCCCAGCAGCACGAGGCAGGCGTCGTGCCGGGCGGCGACCTCCTCGAGGGCGCAGAAGCGCGCCGCGCGCGCATCCGCCTCGAGCCCGGCGCCGGTGGTCGCCACGCTCGCCTGCAGCACCTCCACGGGGGTGAGCCCGAGCCGGGCGCACACCGCGGCCGCGCGCGCCGCCACGTCGGCCGAGCCGGCCTGCAGGCCGTGGTCGACGACGGCCGCGCCGGCTCGCAGGCCGGCACGCGGGGCCTCGAAGGCGAGGGCCGCCGCGAGGGCGACGGAGTCGGCGCCGCCGGAGCAGCCGACGAGGAGGAGCGAGCCGCGCGGCACGTCGGTGAGGTGCTCACGCACGGCGAGCCGGGTGGCGGCGACCGCGGGGTCGGGTCCGGTCATGGGTCAGCCGTGGACGCGGCGCACCCACGTGGCCGGCTCGAGGATCTCGGTGGCCTTCGGCAACGTCTCCGGAGAGGTCCACACGGCGTTCAGGCCCTCGCGACCGACCTGCGCCATGACCGCGCGCACGAAGACCGCGCCGTCACGGTACTGCCGCAGCTTGGCCTCGAGGCCGAGCAGCTTGCGCAGGATCCGGTCGATGCCCACCGAGCTGCCGCGGCGGCGCTCGAACCGCTCCCGGATGGTGGCGACCGTCGGGATGACCCGCGGGCCCACGTCGTCCGTGATCACCTCGGCGTGCCCCTCGAGCAGGGACATGACCGCGGTGAGCTCAGCCAGCCGGGCCTTCTGCTCCGGCGTCGCGAGCAGCTGCCCCAGGCCCTCGCCGGAGCGAAGGGTCTCGGGCAGGGCCCGGGTGAGCTGCTCGAAGCGCCGCGCGAGGTCCTCGGGCGTCGGCGCCATGTCGACGGCGAGCGCCTGGGAGGCGGCGAGCAGGTGCTCGCGCAGCCACGGCACGGCCGTGAACTGCACCCGGTGCGTCTCCTCGTGCATGGCGACCCAGCGCCGGAAGTCGTGGGGGTCGACCTCGAGAGCCCGCTCGACCGCGACGACGTTGGGGGCGACGAGGAGCAGCCGCGGGGTGCCCTGCGGGGCGAGGTCGTACTGCCCGAGGACCTTGGAGGACAGGAACGCGAGCAGCCCGCCCATCTCGGCGCCGGTGACCTTGCCCCCGATGGCGACCGCGGCCGGGCCGGGCCGCAGGCCCTTGCGGGCGGTCAGCTTGGCGATGACGGGGGCGAGCATGGCCTCGAAGGAGTCGACGTTGGCCGAGATCCAGCCGGCCCGGTCGACCACGAGCGGGGGCGGCGCGTCCTGCGGCGCGCGCACGCCGGAGGTCTCGGCGACGGGCGCCACCGCCTCGGCCGCGGCGGCCCGCAGGTCGGCGACGATGTCGGCCGCCTCACCGGCGCTGACCTGGGGCCCGGCCTTGACGAGGTTGCGTCCGGCCCGCTTGGCGAACCGGTAGTCGACGTATGCCGCGGGGGCCGAGCCCGTGCCTTCGGTCGTGCCTTCGGTCGTGCCTTCGGTCGTGCCTTGGGTCATGCCTGCTCTCCCTGCCAGAAGATGTCGATCGAGCCCGTGGACCCGGCGGACGCCTCGGGGCGACGCGTCAGCGGCAGCCGCACGAGGCCAGCACCGCCACGAGACGGTCCAACGCCGCCCTCGCCTCGTAAGTTCCCGCGCGGCCCACGAGGCCGGCGAAGACGAGCAGCCGCCCGCTGTCGTCGACCACGCTACCCGCGAGCCCGGTGGCGCCGGTGAGGGTGCCGGTCTTGGCCCGCGCTCGTCCCGCCGCCGCTCCCTCGGGGCCGGCGCCGAAGCGGCCCGCCAGGGTGCCGGTGAGGCCGGCCACGGGCAGGCCGTCGAGCGCGGCGCGCAGCACCGGGGAGGAGCCGTCGTGGCCGCGAACGAGGATGTCGGCGAGCAGCCGCGCGGTGACTCGGTTCTCGCGCGAGAGCCCGCTGGCGTCCCTCAGGTCGGCACCCGTGGTGTCGATGCCGAGGGAGGCGACCCGGGTGACGACCCAGCGGCCGGTGGCCGGGAAGTCCGTGCCGGCGCCGGACCGGAAGGCTGCCTGGCGGGCGAGGACCTCGGTGAGGGCGTTGTCGGAGTCGGTCATCGCGAGCGCGAGCTGCTCGCCGACGGGCGCGGACTCGACGCTGCCGAGCAGGACGGCGCCCGGGGCGGCGGCGACCTGGCCCGGCAGCGAGATCACTTTGATGCCTCGCTCGGTGAGACGCGCGGCGAAGGCTGCCTGGGTGGCCGCGACCGGGTCGGCCGGCCCCGGGTGCCCCGGGGTGGCCCGCTGGTCGGAGCGACCGAGCATGGCGACGGAGCCGGTGATGCCGAGGGGGCGGAACGCGGGGTCCCAGGTGGCTGCCGTGACCGGCCCGGGGGCGAAGGACCGGTCGACCGAGAGCCGCACCGACCGGACCGACCGGGCGCGCAGAGCGGCCGCCACCTGGTCGGCGAGGTCCGCCAGACCCGCCCGCCCCGCCACCGCGTCGCGGATGCCGCGGCCGGGGGCGAGGAGCGAGTCCCCGCCGGCCACGAGCACGACCGCGTCCGCCGAGCCACCCTGGACCACTCGGGTGGTCATGGTCGCGTCGGCGTCGAGGACCGACCCCACGGCCGCCGCGGAGAGCAGCTTGGTCGTCGAGGCCGGCATCCGCCGCTCCGCTCCCCGCCGGTCGAGCAGCGGCGCACCGCTCTGGGCGTCGCGGACGACGAGGGCGGCGTCGGCGAGCGCGGGCAGCCGCAGGACCGGCTCGAGGGCGGAGCGCACGCCGGCCGCGGTGGGGGCGCGGACCCCGCCGGCCAGCCCGGGCAGCGGCAGCGCCGGCGCGGTGGGCAGGGTCGGCTGGGCCACGACCGGCAGCGTCCGCGTCCCCGGCGTCTCCGCCGGCGGAGGCGGCGGCAGCGGCCGGGTCGTGAGCAGGCCCGGGGCGGCGTCGACGACGTCGAGGGCGGCATACCCTCCGACCGCGAGGGCGGCCACGCCGAGACCCGCCACCCACCGCCGCACGCGCCGTCCTCCGTGTTCCTTGTCTCCCAGGCACCGCTCGGAAATGTCCGGGCGATGCGCAAGACTGTGCCGCAAGAGTCTGTCAGCAGCCGACCCACGTCATCGTCCGGGCGGCAGAGCCGAAGGGGAAGACGTGGAGTTCGACGTCACCATCGAGATCCCGAAGGGTCAGCGCAACAAGTACGAGGTCGACCACGAGACGGGACGGATCCGCCTCGACCGGTTCCTGTTCACCTCGATGGCCTACCCCACCGACTACGGCTACATCGAGCACACCCTCGGTGAGGACGGCGACCCGCTCGACGCGCTCGTGCTGCTGCCCGAGCCGACCTTTCCCGGCGTCGTGGTGCGGGTCCGCCCCGTCGGGATCTTCCACATGACCGACGAGGCCGGCGGCGACGACAAGGTGCTCTGCGTGCCCGCCGACCCGCGGACCGAGTCGATCCGCGACCTCGCCGACGTGGGGGACTTCACGCTCGGGGAGATCCAGCACTTCTTCGAGCACTACAAGGACCTCGAGCCCGGCAAGTCGGTCCAGGGCTCCGACTGGGCCGGCCGCGAGGACGCCGAGAAGGTCGTCGGGGACGCCTTCGAGCGGGCCTCCGAGGCGGGCCTGTCGACGGCCCGCTGGCAGGCCCCGCACTAGCACCCACCCGCTCCGCCCCCTCCTCCCCCGTCGAGTGGTCACTTGTGCACGCACGCCACCCCGTCGAGTGGCCACTTGTGCACGCACGCCACCCCGTCGAGTGGCCACTCGTGCACGCACGCCACCCCCCGCGTCGTGCCCCCCGGACGAAAATGACCACTCGACGCACGCCACCGCGCCCGGACCCGCACGAAACTGACCACTCGACACGGGGAGCCGGACGAACCTGACCACTCGCCCGGCGGTTGGAGCTAGAGGTCGCCGACCTCTTGCATAGGTTATCTATGTAAAATAGCCAGCGTGACGGAGCCGACCATGCTGGCCAACGACCTGCTCCGGTCGGCCGCCCGGCTCTCGCGCTGGGCCAGCCGCCATGCCTCGTTCGACGTGCCCTTCGCGCAGGCGCGGCTGCTTGCCCTCCTCGACGAGCTCGGCCCCTCCCGCGTCAGCGTGCTCGCGGCGGCGGACAACACGAGCCAGCCGACGATGACGACCCAGGTGCAGCGGGTGCAAGCGGCCGGCTGGGTGCGGCGCACGCCCGATCCGGACGACTCCCGGGCCACTCTCGTCTCCTTGACGCCGCAGGGACGAGAGGCGCTGGCCAGCGTGCGCCTCGCCCGCGGCGCGGTCCTGCAGCCGGCCCTCGAGCGGCTCCACGGACCGGCGATGGACCGGGTCCGGATCGCCGTGGACGTGCTCGACGAGCTGCTCCTGCTCGCGACGGCCAATCCCTCCTCCCCCCACCGAAAGGACGCGTGAGCCTCGCGATGTGGCGCCAACCCAGGACCGTCTGGTCCGTCGCCTTCGCCTGCGTGATCTCCTTCATGGGCATCGGCCTCGTCGATCCCATCCTCAAGCCCATCGCCGACGAGCTCGGCGCCGGCCCGTCGCAGGTGTCCCTGCTCTTCACCAGCTACATGGCGGTCATGGGCGTCGCGATGCTGGGGACCGGCTGGGTGTCGAGCCGGGTGGGGGCCAAGCGCACCCTGCTCGTCGGCCTCGCCCTGATCATCGTCGGCGCCTCGCTCGCCGGCAGCCAGGACACCGTCGGCGGCATCGTCGCCTTCCGCGCCCTGTGGGGCCTCGGCAACGCCCTCTTCATCGCGACCGCCCTCGCCACGATCGTGGGCGCGGCCGTGGGGTCCGTCGGGCAGGCCATCGTCCTCTACGAGGCCGCGCTCGGGGTCGGCATCGCCACTGGCCCCCTCGTGGGCGGCTGGCTCGGCGGGATCTCGTGGCGTTGGCCGTTCTTCGGCGTGGCGATCCTCATGGCCATCGCCCTGCTGGCCACCGCGGTCACCCTGCCGGCCACGCGTCCGGCCGCCACCCCGACAGCCCTGAGCGCCCCGCTCCGCGCCCTCGGGCATCGGGGGCTGCTCACCGTCGGCATCACCGCCCTGCTCTACAACTTCGGCTTCTTCACCCTGCTGGCCTTCACTCCCTTTCCCCTAGACCTGGGCGCCTTCTCCATCGGCCTCATCTTCTTCGGGTGGGGGCTGCTGCTCGCGATCACCTCGGTGTTCGTCGCGCCGTTGCTCCAGCGCCGGTTCGGCACGCTGCCCGGGATCGTGGGCGCGCTGCTCGGTTTCGCGGTGATCCTCGCGGTCATGGGCGTCGGCGCGCACTCCAAGCCCGTGCTCGTCGTCGGCGTCGTCGCCGCCGGCGCCTTCCTGGGCGTCAACAACACCCTCATCACCGAGACGGTCATGAAGGTCGCCCCGGTGGAGCGGGGGGTGGCCTCGGCGGCATACAGCTTCGTCCGGTTCGCGGGCGGCGCGGTCGCGCCGTGGCTCGCGGGCCAGCTCGGCGAGCGGTCGGTGCAGCTGCCCTTCTGGGTCGGCGCGGGCGCGGTGCTCCTCGCGGTGGCCGTGCTGCTCACGGCGCGCAGCTACCTGCGCGCCATCGACGCCGAGCCGGGCCACGGCGCCGAGCCGATTACCTCGCGGATCGAGGCCGAGGCGCTCACCGTCGGCGACGCCTGACGGCGGGGCCGGCGCTCTCGGGGATCCCCGCGCCACCTCAACCGCGGATCAGCTGGCGGATCAACTGGCACGAGGTGCAGCCCTGACAGCGCCAGGTGCAAGGTGATCTGCCAGTTGATCCCGCGGATGGCGGTCCGGCAGCAACCAGCAGCCCCCGCGCGGCGCCTCAGTGGAACGTGGCCGGGCGGCCGGCGCGGAGCGCGGCATACGCCTCCGGGTCGGCCTCCAGCGCGGCACGCCGCGCGCGGCGGCGGTAGCGCAGCGTCTGCGCGATCCCCAGCGCCCACACGGGATACTGCACGAGCATCGCGAGGCGGAACGCGTCGTGGTCCCACGCCGTGGGCCCGGCGGGCGCCACCCGGTCGAGGACGACCCCGACCAGCGCCACGGCCATGAGGGTCGCGACGAAGCCGCCGGTGTTGACGATGCCCGACGCGCTGCCGAGCCGGGTGGGCGGGTTGAAGGTGCGCGCCAGGTCGAAGCCGATCATCGACCCGGGCCCACCCATCGCGACAGCGACGACGAGCAGCGCGAGCACCCACACCGGTGCGGGGCCGGGCAGCGCGAGGACGACCGTCCACATGAGCATGCCGAGGCCGACGATGGCGAGCACGAGCGTGCTCCGCGAGAAAGGGAAGCGCATCGTCAGCGACCCGATGACCGGGCTGGTGATCATCGTCGTCACCGTCATGAGCATGAGCAGCGCGCTGGCCGTGAGCGGCGTCACGCCCTGCCCCGACAGGAGAAAGGGAAAGCCCCACAGCATCGTGAACATGTTCGCCGAGAACTGGGACGTGAAGTGGCTCCACAGCCCGAGCCGGGTGCCCGGGACGCGCCACGCGTTCGCCAGGGTGCGCGCCATGGCGCGCAGCCGCAGCTCGTCGCGGTCGTGGTCGGCATACGGGCTGTCCTTGACGACGACGACGAGCAGTATGCCGGTGAGCACCCCCAGCGAGGACGCGACGGCATACGACCTCGTCCAGCCGAAGGCGTGCAGCGCGGCGGCGAGCGGACCTGCGGCGGCGAGCGCCCCCAGCTGGCCGAGCAAGCCGGTCAGTTGCGTCACCATGGGCGTGCGGCGCGGCGAGAACCACAACGCGGCGAGTCGCAGCACGGAGATGAAGACCATCGCGTCGCCCATCCCGAGCAGCACCCGGCAGACGAGGGCAGCGGCGAATGAGTCGACGAAGGCGAAGGCGAACTGCGACGCCGTGAGCAGCGTCAGCCCCACGCCGAGCAGCCGCTTGGACCCGAAGCGGTCGAGCAGGGCGCCGACCGGCAGCTGCATGGCGGCATAGACGAACAGCTGCACGATGGTGAAGGTCGACAGCTGCGCGGAGCTGATGCCGAAGCGCTCGGCCGCCTGCAGGCCGGCCACGCCCAGCGAGGTCCGGTGGAAGACGGCGAGCACGTAGACGGCGATCGCGCTGGCCCACACGAGCCAGGCGCGGCGGCCGCCCACGGGGAAGTGCTGGACGGGATGCGCCATCATGCCGGGGCGGTCACGGGGCCGCCGGGTGCGTCGTCGACAGGCAGTCGACGATGGCCTTGGCGACGGTCTTGCTCATGTCCGGGTGGAAGACGCTCGGGATGATGTAGTTGGGGTTGAGCTGCTCGTCGGTGACGACGGAGGCGATCGCCTCGGCGGCCCGGATGAGCATCTGCGTCGTGACGTCGGTCGCGCGGGCGTCGAGCAGCCCCCGGAAGACGCCCGGGAAGGCGAGCACGTTGTTGATCTGGTTCGGGTAGTCGCTGCGGCCGGAGGCGACCACGGTGGCGTGCTGCGTCGCCTCGTAGATGTCGATCTCGGGGTCGGGGTTGGCCAGCGCGAAGACGATGCGCTGCTGCGCCATCTCCGGCAGCCACGCCGGCTCCAGGATGCGGGGGGCGCTGACGCCGATGAAGACGTCGGCGCCCTGCAGGCCGTCCCGCAGGGTGCCGCGCAGACCCCGGGGGTTGGTCTGCTCGGCCAGCGACCGCCACGCCGGGGTGAGGGACTCGTCGTCGCGGTGCAGCAGCCCCGGCCGGTCGTAGACGGTCACGTCGACGGCACCGGCGGCGAGGAGCAGCTGGACGATGGCCGACCCGGCCGCGCCGCCACCGGAGACGAGGATGCGCGCCTCCGGCAGCTTCTTGTCCACGCAGCGCAACGCGTTGGTCAGGGCGGCGAGCACCACGATGGCGGTGCCGTGCTGGTCGTCGTGGAAGACGGGGATGGACAGGCGCTCGCGCAGCCGGGCCTCGACCTCGAAGCAGCGGGGGGCGGCGATGTCCTCGAGGTTGATCCCGCCGAACCCGGGCGCGATGAGCTCGACGGTGCGCACGATCTCGTCGACGTCGGTGGTGTCGAGGCAGATCGGCCACGCGTCGATGTCGGCGAAGCGCTTGAAGAGGGCGGCCTTGCCCTCCATGACCGGCAGCGCGGCCATGGGGCCGATGTTGCCGAGACCGAGCACGGCGGAGCCGTCGGTCACGACGGCGACGGCGTTGCCCTTGATGGTCAGCTTGGGCACGTCCTCGGGGTGCTCCGCGAGCGCCTGGCTGACCCGGCCGACGCCCGGTGTGTAGGCCATGGCGAGGTCCTGGCGGTTGCGCAGGTTGACCTTGGACTCGACGCTGATCTTGCCGCCGAGGTGCAGCAGGAAGACCCGGTCGGACACCTTGTGGACCCGGACGCCCTCGAGGCTCTCGACGGCGTCGACGATCTCCTGCGAGTGGTCGGCGTCGGACGCCGAGCAGGTGAGGTCGATGACGAGCCGGTCGGGATGGGAGTCGACGATGTCGAGCGCCGTGGTGATCCCGCCCGCGTCGGCCACCTTGACCGCCAGGGCGCCGATGACTGCGGGGTCGGTCCCGGTGTGGAGGCGGACGGTGATCGAGTAGGAGGCGGTGGTGGCGCGGGCGCGTTGGATCGACTCAGTCACGAGTTCATCGTCCCACGGCGACCGGGCCCCGCCGGACCGCGTTCGCGGGGCGGCATACGCGGGCGGCATACGCCTCGGGACGACGGGCCGTATGCCGCCGATCGCCAGGCGGGGGACGCGAAGTCGCGCGCCGCGGGACAATGCGACGGTGACGACCGCACGGATGCCGAGGACGCGGGACGCGGGGCTGACCGCGGGCGAGGTCGCCGACCGGGTCACCAGGGGGGCGGTCAACGTGGTCGGCGAGCGGACGTCGCGCTCGCTCGGTGAGATCTTCCGGGCCAACGTCCTGACCCGCTTCAACGCCATCCTCGGCGCGCTCTTCGTCCTCGTGATGGTGACCGGCTCGGTCGCGGACGGGCTCTTCGGGATCGTCCTCGTCGTCAACTCCGGCATCGGCATCGCGCAGGAGTACCTCGCCAAGCGCAAGCTCGACCGGCTTGCCCTGCTCAACGCGCCGACGACCCGGGTGGTGCGCGACGGGGCGCTGGTCGTCGTGCCCACCACGGAGGTCGTGCTCGACGACCTCATCGAGCTGCGCACCGGCGACCAGGTGCCCGCCGACGGGACCCTGCTGTCCTCGGCCGGCCTGGAGCTCAACGAGGCCAACCTCACCGGCGAGTCGGACCCGGTCGCGCACCCGGCCGGTGACGAGATCCGCTCCGGCACGAGCGTCGTCGCCGGCGCGGGGCGCTTCTGCGCCGAGGCGGTCGGGGCCGACGCCTACGTCAACCGGATCGCCGCCGAGGCGCGCAAGTTCACCCGGACCCACTCGGAGATCCAGTCGTCGGTCAACACCCTGCTGCGCTACATCACGTGGATCATCGCCGGCGCCCTGCCGCTGCAGATCTGGTCCCAGTGGCAGACGGCCGGGTACCAGGGCTGGCAGTCGGTCGTCATCCGCTCCGCCGCGGGCGTCGTCGGCCTCGTCCCCGAGGGACTCGTGCTGCTCACCTCACTCGCCTTCCTCCTCTCCGCGGTCCAGCTCACGCGGCGGCACGTGCTCGTCCAGCAGCTGCCCGCGGTCGAGGGCCTGGCCCGCGTCGACGTCGTCTGCCTCGACAAGACGGGCACCCTCACGGTCGGCGACATCGCCTTCGAGCGGGTGGAACCCCTCGGGCGGCGGCAGGTCGCCCAGGTCCACGAGGCGCTGGGCGCCCTCGCCGACGACCCCAACGCCAACGGCACCCTCACCGCGGTCGGCACCTCGCTGCCGGCTCCGACTGGCTGGGCGCGCACCGCGGGCGTGCCGTTCACCTCGCACCGCAAGTGGAGCTCCGGCACCTTCGCCGGCCGCGGGACATGGCTGCTCGGCGCTCCCGACGTCCTGCTGGCCGACGGCGACCCGGCACGCGCGCGGGCCGCCGAGCTCGCCGCCAGCGGGCGGCGCGTGCTGCTCCTCGCGACGTGCGCCGAGACCCTGCAGTCGCCGACCCTGCCCCGGTCCCTGGAGCCAGCCGCGCTCGTCACCCTCGTCGAGCAGGTCCGGCCGGACGCCCGCGAGACGCTGCGCTTCTTCGCCGAGCAGGACGTCGCCATCAAGATCTTCTCGGGCGACAACCCGAGGACCGTGGCGGCCGTGGCCCGGGAGGTGGGGCTCGACGTCGGCCGGCCGGTCGATGCCCGGGAGCTCGACGGTGACCTGGACTCGCTCCGGGCCGCCCTGTCGACCGGCACGGTCTTCGGCCGGGTGACCCCCGAGCAGAAGCGCGCCTTCGTGCGTGCCCTGCAGGCCGACGGCCGCGTCGTCGCGATGACCGGAGACGGCGTCAACGACGCCCTCGCGCTCAAGGACGCAGACATCGGCGTGGCCATGGGCAACGGAGCCCAGGCGACGAAGGCGGTGGCCGAGCTCGTGCTCCTCGACGGCCGGTTCTCCCACCTGCCCGACGTCCTCGCCGAGGGTCGGCGGGTCATCGGCAACGTCGAGCGCGTCGCCAACCTCTTCCTCGCCAAGAACGCCATGAGCCTCGTCGCCATCGTCACGGCCGCGCTGGTGGCCCTGCCGTTTCCCTTCCTCCCCCGCCACCTGACGCTCGTCTCCACCCTGACGATCGGCATCCCGGCCTTCATCCTCGCGCTCGGGCCCAACACCCGCCGCTACCAGCCCGGCTTCCTGCGCCGCATCCTGCGCTTCGCGGTCCCCTCAGGGGTCGTCGCGGGCCTGGCCGTCATCGCCTCCTACGTGCTCACGGGCAGCCGGCACGGTGTCGGCCGGGCCGACTTCGCCACCCGGTGCGGCGTCGTCACCGGCACCAACCCGGTCACGGACACGGCCTGCTGGCAGCCGGGCACCGGCGCGACGATCACCCTGCTCGTCGTCTTCTTCTGGATCCTGTCGGTCCTGTCGCGTCCGCTGCGGCTGTGGAAGGCCGCCCTCATCGCGGCCATGATGGCCCTCGCGACGCTCGCCTTCGTCCTCCCCGTCGCCCGGCGCTTCTTCACCTTCGACGCTCCCGCCGACCTGGTGTGGCAGTCTCTCGGCCTCGGCCTCCTCGGCGGCGTCGTCGTCGAGCTGATCCACCGGCTCCCCGCCTCCCGGTTGTCTGGGGGGTGAGGTGCTGCCATGACGCTAGCTAGCCCCGCAGATATCTGGGGGGCACCGGGCGCAGCCACGGCTGACGGCCGGGCCCGCCGACCGCTCGCGAGCACACGGACGACCATTGGTCCGCCGGCTCGGCGCTCCCCAGCACGGGACCGCCGCGAAACGCCGACCAATGGTCGTCCGGGTGCACATCCCCTCCGTCACCGCGGCTGGACGATCACCGACCTCGCGGACGCGGCACCGTTGCCCACGGCGTTGGTGGCCACGACCTGGAAGCGGTACCGGCCGGCGGGCAGGGTGAACGACAGGCTCCGCGCCGCGGCACCGGCCACCTGGACGATCGGCGAGCCGACCACGGTCACCCCGTCGGCGGCCATGAGCAGGGCCGACACGCGGTAGCTGAGGATCGCCGAGCCCCCGGTGGACGTGGGCGCCGTCCAGTTGGCGACCGCCGTCAGCGTGCCGCCCACTGCGCCTTGGGTCGGTGTGCCGATCACGGGCGCGCCGGGCACGGTGGCCGGGGTCACGGCGTTGGACGGCAGCGAGAACGCACCGAGCCCCACGGCGTTCACGGCGCGCACCCTGAAGGTGTATGCCGTGCCGTTCGTCAGGCCCGTGATCGTCGTGCTCGTCGCCGTGCCCGTCCGGCTGTCGGTGCGCACGACCGTGGTGCCCCTGCGCACCTCGATCCGGTAGCCCGTGATCGCCGAACCCCCGTTGCTGCCAGCCTTCCACGACAGCGGGGCCGAGGCGTTGCCCCGGACAGCGGTGACGCCCGTGGGCGCCGCGGGGACCGTCGGTGCCGGGGTCACTGCGTTGGACGGGAGCGAGAAGGGGCCGAGCCCCGACGCGTTCACGGCGCGCACGCGGAAGGTGTATGCCGTGCCGTTCGTCAGGCCCGTGATGGTCGTGCTCGTCGCCGTGCCCGAGCGGCTGTCGGTGCGCACGACCGTAGTGCCCCTGCGCACCTCGATCCGGTAGCCCGTGATCGCCGAGCCCCCGCTGCTTCCGGCGGTCCACGACACCGCGGCCGAGCCGTTGCCCCCGACGGCGGTGACGGCGGTGGGCGCGGCGGGGACCGCCCCGCCCGGGGTCACCGGTGCCGACGGCGCCGATAGGTCACCGGGGCCGGCGCGGTTGAACGCCTGGACGGCGAAGGTGTATGCCGTGCCGTTCGTCAGCCCGGTGATGGTCATGGTCGTCGCGGTGCCGAAGCTGCTCTCGAGGCGCACGGCGTCGGGGCCGACCATGACCTGGATCTGGTAGCCGACGATGGGCGACCCCCCGTCGTCGGGGGCGGTCCAGGACAGCTGGACCGACCCGTTCCCCGGCACTCCGACGACGCCCGACGGCGCCGCGGGCAGCCCGAAGGGGACCACCTCGTTGGAGGCCGCGGACAGCGCTCCGCCGCCGAAGGCGTTCAGGGCCCGGACCGCGAAGGTGTAGGCCTGGCCGATGGTCAGCCCGCTGACGACCTCGCTCGTCGCCTGCCCCGACAGGCCGGTGATGGTGCGCACGACCGAGCCGCCCGAGGAGACCACGACCTCGTACGACGTGACCGCCGGGCCGCCGTTGGGCGCGGGTGCGCTCCACTCGACGGTGGCGGAGGAGGCGCCGGCCACCGCGGTGCCGATCGTCGGCGCGTCGGGCGTCCGCACCTGGATCGTCTGGTCCGAGAACTGCACGGCCTCGATGTTGCGCAGCGTGTCCGTGCCGTCGCTGACCTTCTGGCCCACCACGTCGGGCCCGGTCTGGGTCACCGTCAGCGCGTCGCCGCTGGTCGACAACGTGTAGTTGGACCGGGGGCCGGCGAAGACCGCCGTGTCGACGCCGGTGTCGCCCGCGGGGGCGTCCTTGATCTCCCGGACGATGACGAGGTTGCCCGGGTCGACCGACCCGTCGAACACCGCCTGTTGCAGCGTCTTGGGGTTGCCGGCCTGGAAGGGCCGCTCCATCAGGTCGGTGGAGCCGATCTCCGTGGCGGGGTCCGCCGGGTTCGTGCGGACGCTGATCCGGACGGTGAGCGACCGGTCGCCGTCGATGATGTCGTTGCCGCCCCGACCGGTGATTGTGTCGCTGCCGCCGCCGCCGAGGAGGATGTTGCCCTCTCCCCAGATCGGCCCCGAGAGCGGGCAGGCGCCCGGCGCGGAGTTGGCGACGACCGGGTCCAGCGCCCCGGTGAGCGGTGGCAGCAACGCTGCGAGCCCGCTGATCCGGTCCACGCCCGCCTGGTCGAGCACGTCGCAGCCGGTGAAGCCCGCGCCGCCGACCTGGCTGGGCACGGCATCGTCACCACGGATGACGTCGTTGAACGCCGAGCCGGAGTCGGCCTCGGTCTCCTGCCAGCGGTCGCGGTTGACGACCACCGGCAGCGGCACCCCGATCAGGTTGTTGTTGATCGCCATGTCGTCGTCGGCCCCGACGGTGTCGTACTGGTGGATGGCCCAGTCGAACCCTCCCGCCCCGGCGTTGCGGTCGATGGCCGCGTTCTGCGCCATGATGTCGTCGCCGCCCTCCGCGTCGTAGTCGTTCTCGCCGACCTGGCCGATGAAGACGTCGTTGCCCGGCGCCGTCTGCCCGGGGTCGTCGAAGAAGGGCGCCCCGAAGTCGCCGACGAGCAGGTCCTGCCCCGACCCGCCCTGGATCCAGTCGTCGCCGCCGTCGCCCTGACCGAGGTCGGCGCCCTGCCCGGCGATGATGAAGTCGTTGCCCGGGCCCCCGAACGTCTCGTTGTCGTTGGCGCCGCCGTTGGTGAAGTCGCTGCCGTCGCCGCCGAGGATGATGTCGTTGTCCGGGCCGGCGTCGAGCGCATCGTTGCCCGGGCCGCCCTTGAGCACATCGGCCCCGGACAGGTCGGTGATGATGTCGTTGCCCGCGCCGCCGAGCGCCACGTCGTCCCCGCCGTTGCCCTCGATGATGTCGTTGCCCTGGTCGCCCCAGAACGTGTCGTTGTCGCTGCCACCCCAAATCCGGTCGACGCCGGCAGTGCCGTTGTAGACGCCCTGACCGTTGATGCCGGGGGGGTCGATGGCGTTGACGGAGCGGTACTGGATCGTCCCGTCGGGCTTGCGCAGGAGGAGTTTGGACTCGTCGCACTTGCCCGTCGTCGACGGGTCGTCGGCCACGGTGGAGCCGAACTGGGTGTAGCCGGCGGGCGTGCCGGCGAGGTTGGCGAGCTGGAAGCGGCAGTCCGCCGTCGCGAAGGCGTCCGCCTTGAGGGAGTTGGTCCCGTCGGTGTTGCGCCCGATGAGCTCGGCGAAGGAGTTGCCCTCGAGCTGGGCGAGCAGGTTGAGGCCCCGGGTGCGGGCCAGGTAGTAGAGCCGGTCGCCGTCCTGCAGGCTCTCCAGCTGGTTCTGGAAGACGTAGTTGAACGTGCTCCCGAGCAGCCCGCCGAAGAGGTTCGTCTTCTCGGCGAGCCCGCCCACCCAGAGGTCCACCTTGTCCACGCCCGTGCTCGTGGGGGCGCCCGGAGCCGTCGCCCACGCGCCGGCGCCGAAGAGGAAGTCGGCCGCGTCCGCCGGGATGAGCGCGGGGTCGGTGGCGGGCGCCGCCGACGGGTCGACGATCGCCTTGGCCGCCGCCCGCTTGGCCGCCACGGTCGTCGCCTCCGTGATCGTGGGGTGCTGACCGTATGCCGCGACGAAGTTGATGAGCGACTCGGGATGCTTGATGTTCTGGCCGAAGTCGGCCCAGCTGCCGTAGGGCGCGAGCTGGCCGTCGTTCGTGGCGGCGTGGAGCTGCCGGCGCACCGCGTTGAGCGTCGGCACCCCGGCCTCGCGAGCCCTCGTCAGGTTGAGGGTGGCGAGGTCGAGGGGCAGGCCGAGGAGGTTGTTGCGCAGCGTCTCGTTGACGAACTCGTCGAGCTCGTTGCCGACCTGGTCGGAGGAGCCCATGATGATCGAGCCGGCGGCCTCCTCCGGCGTCAGCGTGCCGGACGGCCCACCGTTGAAGTACTCCGGTGGGTTGAGGAAGCCCTTGAGCAGCGGGATCGAGTTGTTCGACCCGTTGATGTTCACGCGCGCGACCTCGTCGTCGAGCATGGAGTGCCCGAAACGGTAGACGGCGTGGGCGAACTCCGCCTGGACGGCCCCGTTGATGTCGGGGCTGTAGACGTGGAAGGGCCGGATCGCCGGCTGGACCTTGCGAGCGAACTCCTCGAAGACGAGGTGCTGGTACTCCATCTCGTTGATGAACCGGGCGGCCTGGAAGAGGCGCTCCCCGTTCCAGCCGTCCGGGGTGCCGGCAGCGAGCTTCCACTGGGCCAGGGCGAGCACGCCCGCGGAGCTCGTGTCTCGGGTCAGCACGCCCTTGATGTCGTCGACGAGCCGGTCGTGCTCGGAGTGGAAGATCTGGTGGACGGCCGTCAGGGCGATGTTCTCGTTGACCCGCCCGTCGCCGGCGACGAAGTGGGCGTCGAGCATCTCGTCGTCGTAGGTGCCCGCCGGCTGGCGTGCGAAATCGGCGGAGGGCGTGTCGTCCGCGTCCGGGGCCGGTGCCACCGGTGGCGTGCCGGGGTTGTGGTCCGAGTCCTGGGGGCTCGGGTCGGCGTTGTGCGCGATGTCGGTGAGGAACGGGGTGTCGAAGTGCAGCACGTCCGCCGGCACGGGCACGGGGGACGCGAGGTTGCCCTCGACGAGCCCGTTCTTCGTCACGTACTGCGGCAACCCGCTGGGGCCGGGAATGAACTTGCCGTAGGGGTCCGTGGCGAGCATCGGCACGTTGGTGGCGTCAGCGTCCACCAGGCGCAGGCCGAGCAGCTCGGCGGCCTGCTTCTTGACGGAGGCCCACGTGGCCATCCCGGTCGTGCCGTCCGGCGACCCGGCATACGTCTGACCGGCCGGCAGGCCGCCCAGCAGCTTCCCGGTGGAGACCGGCCTACCGCTCGCGTTGAGGACGTACTCGCGCACGAAGACCTGGTGCGAGGCGTGCGAGGTGTAGGTCTGGCTCTGGTCGACCCACGGGCTGTCGGTGTTGGTGGCGTTCTGCACGTCGTCGGCGCTCTCGTCGACCGCCGTCGCCGGGTCGTCGCCGAGGATGCCGTCCCGTCCCGGCTGGTTCTGGGCGCGGGTCAGCACCATGAACCGCTGGTTCGGGGGCACCTCGTCGCCGGTCCCGGCCTTGCCGTCCGGGCCGAGCGTCACGAGCGGGTCGTCGTCGTGCAGCGGGACGAAGACGCTCGCCCCGCTCTTGACCGTCTGGTCGACGCCGTGGTCGAAGAACTGGCCGAAGAAGGTGAACCACGAGTTGTAGGGCGGGGAGAGCCCGACGTCGGTCGTCACGTTGGGGATGTCGAGCGTGTGGTGCGACGGGACGCACCCGGCGGGCGAGCCGTCGGTCGGCGGGACCGTCGTCGGGTCGGGGTCGGTCGTGCACGGGAACTTGCCCGTGGCGCCCTGGGTCCGCACCGGGAAGCCCGCCGCGGCCACCGCCGCCGGGTTCGTCGAGGTCTGGTC
This sequence comes from Intrasporangium sp., assembly GCF_035688975.1. Lineage (GTDB taxonomy): Bacteria > Actinomycetota > Actinomycetes > Actinomycetales > Dermatophilaceae > CALMNV01. Next base: position 27,089 of record NZ_DASSMH010000124.1, read on the forward strand.
GACGATGAGGTTGCTGACCACCCTCGGCTCGGCGTCGAAGACGTTGCCCTTCTTCTGCGCATAGGAGGTGGACCCGGCCGGCCCGAAACCGGCCGGGACGGGGTCGGCCGGCTGGAACGTCGGTGTCGTGAGCCTGGGGAAGGGCTGGTCGGCCGCCGCGAAGGTCTCGCGTCCCGGGAAGAGGTTGTTGCAGGAGCCGTCGACCGTGCGCAGCCCGTATGCCGTCAAGCGGTCGGGGATCTGGTCCGGGCCTGAGCCCACGAGCGTCCCGCACGGGTTGGCCGCGGTCAGGGTCCTGGCGTGCGCCTCGGCGATCTTGATCTGCTTGAGGATGAACGCGAGGTCGGACGGCGTCACGGTGAAGCCGGACCCCACCGTGCCGGTGGCCGCCTGCGCGGGCGCGAGCGAGGCGGGGGACAGCAGCGCGAAGGGCAGCAGCAGCGCGGTGCCGGCAGCGACGCCGCGCCACCGCTCCGGTCGTGCGGGTCTCCAGTGGGCGGGCCCCCGGCGGCCACCGTGGCGCCGCGCGGTACGAGGTCGGGTGGTCGTGGTCTGCCAGCGGGAAAAGCTCATCGCATACCTGCCCTTGATCAGCCGGACCGGGCGGTCCACGTGGTCCGGCGGCCTTGTGGAAACCTTGCCGGCTACCTCACGTGCCCCTCCGGGGCGCAGGCGCAGACCTGGGAGGGACACCGCCTGGGCAGACCGCTGTGCGGCCGCCGGGGTCCCGCCACGACGAGGCCCGAGTGACGATGACCCCGGTCACGACGAGCCAGGGACACGCGTCGAGCACCGACACGCGTCACGCAGAAGATGCACCTCGTCATGCGGCCCCCCACATCGGCGCTACCCCCCGGCACGCCGTGTCCAGTATCTGGCCCGGCCGCGGGCGCGTCTCGCAAACGCAGTGATCTGCTCTCGGTGCCTGCGTCATCGCCTACGACGGCACAGCCCATCGCCGGCATCGCCAGCATCGCCGGCATGCGAATCTAGGCACATGGAACGCCTGCTGGGAATCGGTGGATACTTCATGCGGGCGACCGACCCGCAGGGCCTGAGCGCGTGGTATCGCGACTGCCTGGGTCTGGACGCCGATGAGAACGGCCTGTGGCGTCAGGAGGCCGGGCCAACGGTGTTCGCGACGTTCGAGTCCGAGACCGACTACTTCGGGTCCCGCGCCCAGCACACCATGCTCAACTTCCGGGTCCGCGATCTGGATGCGATGCTCGCCCAGCTGCGCTCGAAGGGGGCGGAGGTGACCGACGAGACGCAGGAGATGGAGGGTGTCGGCCGATTCGGCTGGGTCACCGACCCCGAGGGCAACCGGATTGAGCTGTGGCAGCCCGCCTGAGCGCGGCCTCCCAGTATGCGGGTGACGCCGCGCAGGAGGTCGTGAGCCTTCGGGCGCATCGGCGGCTGAGGGCGGCAACGAAGAAGGCGCCCGACTCTGGCGAGTTGGAGGCCTGACCCGTGCTGTTGCGTGGACGTTCCGTTTCGACGAGCGGCTACGTGTAGTGGAACCTGGCTTGGAGAATGACCAGGTCGTCGCCCTCCACGAGGTACACGAGCCGGTGTTCTTCCGTGATGCGCCGTGACCAGGTGCCGGCCATCATGTGGCGCAGGGGCTCCGGCTTGCCGATCCCAGAGGTGGGATCGCGAAGCGCATCTTCGATCAGACGGTTGATCCGTTTCAGGTTGGACCGGTCCGTGGTCAGCCAGAAGGTGTAGTCGTCCCAGGCATGCGGGGTGAATACGAGTCTCACTGAACGAGGTCGTGCTCTTCCCGCTCACCGGCGCGGGCCTGCTGCAGACTCTCCAGGAGGCGCTTGGCATTGGCTGGCACGCGCAGGAGGTGCGCAGTCTCCTCCAGCGCGTCGTAGTCAGCGCGAGAGAGCAGCACGGCATCCCCTCGGCGCGAGGTGATCTCGATCGGGATCCGATCCTCGTTGACCCTCTCGATCAAGGGAAACAGGTTCCTGCGCGCTTCGCTCGCGGTCACCGCCATGCGACTCCTCCAAAGTGGTACAAGAAATAGTACCACTTGGCTGTCGCGGAAGTGACGTCCAACCTCGCTCATCGGCATGTGGGTGAAAGTTCGCGCGCGGCGTCCGGGTGCTGCTTCCTCGCTTGCCGCCGAGGCGCCGGCAAGTCACCCTTCGGACTGGCTGTTCCGCGCTCCCGGAGCAGGGCCGCTCTGGCAGTCCACGTGGAAGTGATCCGCCGGATGGCGCCACGCGTGCGCGGCCATCGGTCGGCCGACCCTGCGCGCTCACGGTCTGCGGCATACGGCCGCTTCGATCTGGCTTGGCGGAGGTGCCGAGCCGAACGTCGTCCAGCGCATTCTGGGGCACGTTTCGGAGGCCACGACGATTGACCTCTACGGCCTGACCTGTGGTGATGCGCGGAGCCGCTTGTCGGAATCGAACCGACGACCTATTCATTACGAGCGCTTTGAGCCACCCATGCGCCTCCTCGCACCCAGCCGACTTGGAGTCCACCGGCGTCCATGAAAGACCCCTCCCATACGCCTCAATGGATGGTCAGTTGGATGTACAACGGCCAGGCCGTCATCGGCGGCACGAGGGATGCGGATCAGCCCGCGCGCCACTCGCGCCCTGCTGATGTCCAGCCCGTGTCGGATCAGGTCGAATGCGCCATCCGCGGCATG
>NZ_DASSMH010000125.1:0-51235 GCF_035688975.1 Intrasporangium sp.
TATGGTGAGCGCCGACCAACTGGGGCGGCGAGTTGTCGCTTCCGTGGCGACCTGCACCCAAACGCAAGTCACGCTCCGTAACGCCAGACTCTCGAAGCTCGCGATGTGCGGGCCGTATCGTTGGTGCGTCTATCTGGGCGAAGTGACGTGACGTCGAACGTGCTGCGACCGCCCCTCGGACGACTCCCAGCCGGGGGCGCGCGCACCACGACGTGCAGCCGCCCGGCCCGAGCCGGGTTGGCCCCGCGCCCGAGAAGTGGGAGTCGCCAACGCCGCCCCGGTCACGCTGACCGCTCTCGCGCGCCGCGTCAGCGACGGCGCAGGAGCGCGAAGAACATCGCGTCGGTGCCGTGCACGTGGGGCCACAGCTGCACGAACGGCCCGTCGCCGAGCCCGCCCAACGGCATACCGGCGGCGTCGACGAAGAGATCACGGGCGTCGACGAGCTCGACGTCGTCACGGTTCCTCATCACGTCCTGCACGACGAACCGGGTCTCGTTCAGGTGCGGGCTGCACGTGGCGTAGCCGACCACTCCCCCGGGCGCGGTGGCCTCGATGCCCGCCGCGAGCAGCTCCCGCTGAAGGCCGGCGAGAGCCGCCACGTCGCCGGGCCCGCGGCGCCAGCGCGCCTCCGGCCTCCGCCGCAGCGCCCCGAGGCCGGTGCAGGGGGCGTCGATGAGGACCCTGGTGTATGCCGCCGGCTCGTCGACCCCGACGTCGCGACCGTCGCCGGTGCGCACCTCCAGGGGCGTGCCGGCAGCCTCGGCCGCGTGCCTGGCCGCATGGAGCGTCTGGCGTACGAGCTGGGTGCGGTGCTCGGAGATCTCGTTGGCCACGAAGGGAATTCGCCGCTCGACCGCGAGTCCGGCCAGCAGACCGGCCTTGCCGCCGGGGCCCGCGCAGAGGTCGACCCACCGCTCCCCTGCCTCGGCGTCGACGCGCGCCGCCGCGAGGGCGAGCGCCAGGAGCTGGGAGCCCTCGTCCTGCACGGCGGCCCGACCCTCCCGCACGGCCGGTATGGCACCCGGATCGCCTTCGGTGAGAACGGCCCCCACCGGGCTGACCACCGACGCGGTCGCACCGGCCGCGACCAGCTCGGCGACGGTCGAGAGGCCCGGTCGGGCGACGAGGGAGACCTTGGCGGGCGTGTTGTCGGCCTCGAGCAGGCGGGCCAGGTGGTCCTCGACGTCGGCCGGCCCGGCGGTGCCGTGGCCGAGCAGCGCGGCCCGCAGGGCCTTGACCACCCACGTTGGGTGCGACGTGCGCGTGGCAAGGGCGTCGACCGGGTCGAGCGCCGCGGCCGCGACGACGTCGAGCCACTGGTCGAGCGGGCGCTCGCTCACCCGGCGCAGGACGGCGTTGACGAAGCCGGCGGCTCCGGCCCCGTTGACCTGGCGGGCGAGCGCCACGGTCTCGTCGACGGCGGCGTGCGGAGGCACCCGCATGCCGAGCAGCTGGTGCGTGCCGAGGCGCAGCGTGTCGAGGACCCGGCCGTCGATCCGGTCGAGCGGCCGGGCCGCCGCCTCGGACACGATGGCGTCATAGAGCCGCCGCAGGCGTGTCGCGCCGTAGACGAGCTCCGTGACGAAGCCCGCGTCCCGCCCGGTGACCCGCTGCTCGCGCAGGAGCCTTGGCAGCGCGAGGTTGGCGTAGGCGCCGCCCTCGATCTCCCGCATCGCGGTGTATGCCGTGAGCCGCGCCGCGTCGGTCCGGCGGGCTCGCTCCGCCGGACGGGTCGCGGACCGGTGGTGCGCCGCGTGCCGGCGCGCCGGGGGACGCTGGCGCCCGTGTCGGTCCCGGCCCTCCCCGGACCCACCGCCCCGGTGGGCCGGTCCTCCCGCGTCACTCATCGCCGACCTTCTCCCCCGGCTCGATCCGCACGCCTCGGGCCCAGTCCTCCGCGGGCATGGCCCTCCTGCCGTGCGGCCTGACCGTGCCGAGCCGGACGGGCGTCGACCCCGTGCCGACGAAGACGGCGTGCTTGGTGCAGGCCAGCCGGCCGGCGGCGAGCCCGGTCGCGTCGCCGGGCCAGGCCGCGTCGCCGGGCCAGGTCGCGTCGCCGAGGGCTCCGGCGAGCTCGTCGGCCGGGACGACGGCGACCGGGCCGATACCGAGGCGCTGCCCACGGAACGTCGTCCAGGCTCCGGGACTTGGGGTGCAGGCCCGCACCCGCCGGTCGACGGAGAGGGCAGGGTGCTCCCAGCGGACCCGGGCGTCCTCCGTCGTGAGCTTGGGAGCGTGCGAGACGCCTTCGGCCGGTTGCGGCTGCGCCACGAGGCGGCCCGCCTCGATGCCGTCGAGGGTGGCGACGAGGAGCCCGGCACCCGCCCCGGCCAGCCGGCCGAGCAGGTCGCCCGCGGTGTCGCACGGTCGGATCGACTCGGTGAGCACCCCGAAGACGGGGCCCGTGTCGAGGCCAGCCTCCAGCCGGAAGGTACTGGCACCGGTCACCTCGTCGCCGGCCAGGATGGCGTGCTGCACCGGCGCCGCGCCCCGCCACGCGGGCAGGAGGGAGAAGTGCAGGTTGACCCACCCGTGGGGCGGGATCTCGAGGGCGTCCGGCGGCACGAGGTTGCCGTAGGCGACGACCGGGCACGCGTCGGGCCGCAGCCGCCGCAGCTCGTCGAGGAAGCCGGCGTCCCTGACCGACGCGGGCGCCAGCACCGGCAGCCCGTGCTCGCCGGCCCGCACGCGCACCGGTGACGGCTCGAGCCGACGCCCCCGTCCGGCGGGGGCATCGGGACGGGTGACCACCGCCACGACCTCGTGGTCGGAGGCGACGAGCGCGTCGAGGCTGGGCAGCGCGACCTCGGGGGTACCGGCGAAGACCAGGCGCACCGTCACATCCCCAGGCCGAAGGTCGAGTGCGGGCTGACCCGGACGGTCGGGGGCCGTTCCCCGGCCCAGTCGGCCGCGCGGATGGCCCGCATCGCGGCCTTGCGCGTCTCGGTGTCCAGCCGGTCGATGAAGAGGATGCCGTCGAGGTGGTCGGTCTCGTGCTGGACGCACCGGGCGAGCAGCTCGCTGCCCTCGAGCACGACCGGTTCGCCCCACATGTTGTGCCCCTTGGCGACGACCGAGAGCGCCCGCTTCGTGTCGAAGGCCAGGCCCGGCAGGCTGAGGCACCCCTCAGGGCCGTCCTGCTCCTCCTCGGAGAGGTCGAGGACCGGGTTGACGAGGTGCCCGACGACGTCGTCGACGAAGTAGGTGAACACCCGCAGCCCGACGCCGATCTGCGGCGCGGCGAGTCCCGCGCCGGGCGCGTCGAGCATCGTGTCCTGCAGGTCCTTGACGAGGACCCGCAGCTCCTTGTCGAAGTCGACGACCTCGGCGGCGGGGGTGCGCAGCACCGGGTCTCCGAAGAGTCGGATGGCCTGGATCGACACGGGCGGCTTGCTCCTGGGGGGACGCGGGTGGCACGCGGCGGTCGGCGTGCGGCGGCACCTGCGGCGCCAGTCTAGGTCGTCGTCTGCATCCGCGACGCCCCGCCCGGGGTCGAGGCCGTCACGCCGTGCGGCTCACCTCGAAGGTGAAACCCTGCGCCCGCAGCCGCGCCACGAGCGGCTCGCCCATCGCCGTGGCCGGTGTGAGGACGCCCGCCCGGGCGGGCGTCGCGGCGCCGTCACGGGCGAGGCAGAGGGCGCTCTGGCCGAGCATCACCGCCGTGCCGTCATAACCGGGGTCGTAGTCGGCGCCGACCCGGGCGAGGTAGCGGGCGCCGCTCGTCGTCGTCGTCTCGATCTCCATCCGGAACCGGCCGGCGGCCCGTGTGGCGGCGTCCGGCCCCTGCCCGGGCCTCGGCAGGACGCGGTCGAGCACGGCCCGGGTGGGCCGGATGGACAGTCCCGTGAGCACGCCGCCGAGCCCGATGGCCATGCCCGCCGCGAGCAGCGGCGAGACCGGGCTGGACCCGAAGTCCGTCGCCTCCCGGTAGCGCAGGCCGCGGCCGTAGGACCAGCCGCTCAGCGTGTTGGACAGGCGCACGATCCGCGTGTTGAAGGAGGCCATGAGGAACGGGCCGGACCAGCGGCCCGTGCGTGGGTCGCGCTCGACGGGCAGGCGGGTGCGCAGGCGGCCCCGCACCCCGGTGGGCCCTTCCCGGCCGGAGGGCGGCTCCTCGGCTCGGCGGGGGCTGAGGCCGTAGGGGTCGGCGAGGACCGCGCGCGCCGACGGGTCGGCCCGCGCGGCGATCGCCTGCTGGCGCCCGGAGTCGATGGTGCCGCCGCTCAGCCCACCGCGCAGGGACCGCACGCGCAGGGTCGTCTCCCCGAGCGTCCCCTCGCCGTCCGCCGCCGCCCGGCGCGCCAGCAGCAGCACCCCGAGGTCCGAGGGGATCGAGTCGAACCCGCAGGCGTGCACGATGCGGGCACCCGTCTCCCGGGCCCGGGCGTCGACCTCGTCGAGCGACCAGCGCACGAAGAGCACCTCGCCCGTGAGGTCGGCGTATGCCGTGCCCGCTTCGGCACACGCGCGCACGACCTCCCTGCCGTGGACGGCATACGGCCCGACGGTGGACGCGAGCACCGTCGTGCGCGCCGCGAGCTTCCTCAGGCCGGAGGCGTCCGTGGCGTCCACCTCCACCAGCTCCCAGCCGTCCGTGGACGCGCCGAGGCCGGCCCGCACCGACTCCAGCCTGGCGCGGGAGCGGCCGGCGAGGGCGACCCTGACGTCGGGCCCGGCTTCGCGCGCGAGGTGCGCCGCGGTGAGCGCCCCCACGAAGCCGGTGGCGCCGAAGAGGACGATGTCGAGCTCGCGGCCGGTCATGCGCCCCACTCTGTCACTGACGCCGACGAGGGCACGCCCGACATACTGGCGGCATGGAGACGCTCTCGATCACGCAGATCCTCGACGCCCACCTCGACGACTGGCGCAAGCTCGCCCAGGCCCTCCACGCCCGGTTCCGGACCGGCGACTTCGCCACGGGCCTGCGGTTCGTCACCGCGGTCGGCGCTGCCGCCGAGGAGGCCAACCACCATCCCGACGTGACGTTGACCTATCCCTACGTGGACGTGCGGCTGTTCAGCCACGACGCGTCCGGGATCACGCAGCGCGACCTCCGACTGGCCCGGCGGATCAGCGACATCGCCCGCGAGCAGGGCATCCGGCCCGAGCCGAGCGCCGTCGCCGAGGCGGAGCTCGCGCTCGACACCGCGGACGTCGCGGCCGTCGGTCCCTTCTGGGCCGCCCTGCTCACGGGGAGCGCCGACGCTCTCGACGGCGACGACGTCCGTGACCCCGGTGGCCGCGTGCCCCTCCTGTGGTTCCAGCACACGGACGCTCACGACACGCCGCGGCAGCGCTTCCACGTCGACCTGTGGGTGGCGCACGACGTGGCCGAGGAGCGGATCGCCGCTGCGGTCGCGGCGGGCGGCCGGGTGGTCGACGACGCCCAGGCCCCGTCCTTCGTCGTCCTCGCCGACCCGGAGGGCAACAAGGCCTGCGTCTGCACCTGCCTGGACCGCTGAGGCCCACGGCGGCTCGCGCCCCTCTGCGCGGCCGCGCAGCCGCGCGGCGGCGCGGCGGCGCGGCGGCGCGGCGGCGCGGCGCTCACCAGCTGTCGAGCGGGTCGACGCGGACTCCCACCACGTCGGGCTCCTTGCGCGCCGAGCGGGTGGCCTTGAGCGCCACGAGCGCCCGGGTCAGCTCGGCCTGGCGTCGCAGGTCGATGCGGACCAGGGCGTGCCGGTCGGCGGCGCCGGCCCCGTCGACCGCACGCCCCGGGTCAGGCAGCGGCATCGGCCCGAGCAGCTGCGCCCCGGCGGGCAGGTCGAGCTGCTCGATCGCCCCGGCGAGGGCGTGGCGGGAGCCGGTCAGCTGGGCCATCCGGACGGCGGGCGGCAGGTCGAGCTCGCGCCGCTCGGCGAGCTCCCGCTCGGCCAGCCACGCCGGGTCCCAGCGCACGGCGGCCTCGACCGGCGGAAGCGCCACGGCGTCGGGCACCCCGCAGAGGACGACGGACCGGCCAGGCCGGACGAGGGCGGCGGCCGCGGCCCAGCGGCGCAGGGACTCCAGGGGCGCGTCGAGGACGGGCAGGTCGAGGCTCGCCCACGCGTCGAGCAGCAGCACGGCGCAGTAGCCCCGCTCGGCGGTGGGCTCGGCCCCCGGGGTGGCGATGACGAGCGCCGGCTCAGGCCCCACCGAGGGCAGCACCTCGCCGGAGCCGGAGGTGTGGACGGGCACGCCGGGAAACGCCCGCCCGACCTCCTCCGCGGTCCGCCGGGCCCCCACGACGGACGAGCGGACCCGGCGCGACCCGCAGGACCGGCACTCGAACTGCCCGGCGGCCAGAGCGAGCCCGCACCACCGGCACGACGGCGTGGCCGAGCTCGACCCGAGGGCCACCGGCCCCCGGCACCGCTCGCACCGCACCGGGGCCCGGCACTCCGCGCAGCGCAGCGCCGGCAGGTAGCCGCGCCGCGGGACCTGCACGAGGACCGGCCCCTCACGCAGGGCGTCCTTGGCGACCCGCCACGCCCGCGAGGGCAGGTGCGCCCGGGCGGCCGCGCCGTCGCGCTCCTCGTCGAGTCCCTCGCCGGCGACGGCGACCGCCGGCGCGGCGGCCCGCACCGTGGCGGGCTCGGCCTCGACCGGCACGAGACGCCCGGCCTCCACCTCCAGCTGGGTCCGCAGGCTGCGCACGAAGCCACCGGCGAGCAGGGCCGCCCCGCTCTGTGCGGCCCTCAGGCCGAGGACCACCCCCGCGTGGTGATACGGCGCGCGGGGCTCGGACAGCAGGTCGTCACCGTCGTCCCACCAGGCGACCAGGCCCAGGTCGCGCACGGGCGCGAAGGCCGCGGCCCGGGTGCCGATGGCCACGCGGGCGTGGCCACGCAGCACCTTGAGCCAGGCGGTGTAGCGGGCCTGCGGGCCCTGGTCGGCCGTGAGCCGGACGTGCCGGTCGGGACCGAGCAGCTCCCTCAGGGCGCGGTCGAGCCGCTCGACGTCGCGGTGGTCCGGCACGACGAGCACGGCTCCCCGACCCGCCGAGAGTGCGGTCGCGGCGGCGACCGCGAAGGCCGCGGGCCAGTCCCGCCCCGGCCCACGGGTGGGCAGCGCCGACCACGCCGCCGCGGGCGCCTGCCCGGCCGCGACCCGCCGCAGCCAGGCCGCCCCGGCGGGGTAGTCGTCCCACGGCCCGGACGGCGGGGCGGACACGGGCTCGCGAGCCGGCGGCTCCAGGGCCAGGGCGCGCTCGGCGGTGGCGTGCCGCTTGGGGACGGCCAGCCGCAGCACGTCGCTCAGCGTGCCGGCATACCGCGACGCCACCGCGCGGCAGAGGCGCAGCACTTCCGCGGTGAGGACCGGCTCGGGGCTGACCACCCGGCGCAGCGGGGTGAGCCGGCCGGCGTGCTCGGCCTCGGCGCGGCGCTCGACGACGAAGCCGTCGAGGTCGCGGCCCGCGAAGCGGACGCGGACCCGGGCCCCGGGCACGGCGGCGTCGGCGAGGTCGGCGGGCACGGCATACTCGAAGACGCGGTCGAGGTGCGCGAGCGGCGTCTCCACGACCACGGCAGCGACCGGTCGCTCGACCGGTCGCTGCTCGGGTGTCGTGGGGGGGTCGTCGCTCACGCGACGCAACCTAGCGTCAGCCGGAGACAGCCGACTGCAGCGCCTCCACGCGGTCGGTGCGCTCCCACGTGAACGGGTTCTCGACGCCGTCGGCCTTGGTGCGCCCGAAGTGGCCGTATGCCGCCGTCGGCTTGTAGATGGGCCGCAGGAGGTCGAGCGCATCGACGATGGCGGCCGGCCGCAGGTCGAAGACCATCCCGATCGCGTCCTGGATCTTGTCGACCGGCACGGTCTCGGTGCCGAACGTCTCGATGTAGAGCCCGACCGGCTGCGCCTTGCCGATGGCGTAGGCGACCTGCACCTCGCACCGGCGCGCGAGACCGGCGGCGACGACGTTCTTGGCCACCCAGCGCATCGCGTAGGCGCCGGACCGGTCGACCTTGCTCGGGTCCTTGCCGGAGAAGGCGCCGCCACCGTGGCGGGCCATCCCGCCGTAGGTGTCGACGATGATCTTGCGCCCGGTGAGGCCGGCGTCACCCATGGGACCGCCGATCTCGAAGCGGCCGGTGGGGTTGATCAGCGCCCGGTACGCCGACACGTCGAGGTCGGTGCCGCTGTCGCGCAGCTCGGCCAGGACCGGATCGATGACGTGCTGGCGGATGTCCGGCTCCAGCAGGCCCTCGAGGGAGATGTCGGGGGCATGCTGGGTCGACAGCACGACGGTGTCGAGCCGCACGGCCCGGTCCCCCTCGAAGGCGATGGTCACCTGGGTCTTGCCGTCGGGCCGCAGGTAGGCCAGCTCCTCGTTCTTGCGCACCTGGGTCAGCCGCTCGGCGAGCCGGTGCGCGAGGAAGATCGGCAGCGGCATCAGCTCGGCGGTGTCGTCGCACGCATAGCCGAACATCAGGCCCTGGTCGCCGGCGCCCTGCTTGTCGAGGGGGTCGACCCCGCCCATCCGGTTCTCGTGCGCGGTGTCGACGCCCTGGGCGATGTCCGGCGACTGGGCACCGATGGAGATCGACACGCCGCACGTGCGGCCGTCGAAGCCCTTCTGGGAGCCGTCGTAGCCCACCTCGAGGATCGTCTCGCGCACGAGCGCGGGGATCTCGACGTAGCTCGTCGTGGACACCTCGCCCGCCACGTGGACGAGGCCGGTCGTCACCATCGTCTCGACCGCCACCCGGGCCTGCGGGTCCTGGGCCAGCATCGCGTCGAGGATCGAGTCGCTGATCTGGTCACAGATCTTGTCGGGGTGTCCCTCCGTGACGGACTCGGACGTGAACAGACGTGCGGACACTTGGTCTCCTGGGTGGTCGCGGTCGGCGTGTTTCGCGCTCGGCGATGAGCCGTGCGGAAGTCTAGTCGTCAGGCGAGCAGGTCCTGCACGACGTCCAGCACGGCGGCGGCGACCGCCTCCTTGGCCGCCGGCCCGACCGTGCGGACCTCGTCGGTGTCGCGCCGCAGCAGGTGCACCGTGTTGTCGTCGGCCCCGAAGGTCCGGTCGGCGCCGACCTCGTTGACGACCTGCAGGTCGCTGCCCTTGCGCGCGAACTTGGCACGGGCGTGGTCCATGACCGACCCGGTGGCGTCGCCGGTCTCGGCCGCGAAGCTGACGATGACCGGCCTCGTCGCGGCTCCGCGGGCCGCGACGAGGCCCTTGACGATGTCGGGGTTCTCGACGAGCTCGAGGCGCAGGCCGGAGCCGGGGCCGCTGGACTTCTTGATCTTGCTCGGGCTGACCGCCGCGGGCCGGAAGTCCGCGGGCGCGGCCGCCATGATGACGGCGTCGGCGCCGACGGCCGCCTTCTCGACGGCCTCCTGCAGCTCCAGGGTGCTCTCGACCCGGACCACCTCGACGTCGCGGGGCAGGTCGAGGGCGACGTTGGCGGCGACGAGCACGACGCGCGCGCCGCGGGCCGCCGCGACCCGGGCGAGCGCGAGGCCCTGCTTGCCGGAGGAGCGGTTGCCGAGGTAGCGCACCGGGTCGAGCGCCTCCCGGGTGCCCCCCGCCGAGACGACGACGGTGCGCCCGTGCAGCGGGGCCTTGCTCGACTCGGCGGACACGACCGCCAGGCTCGCGGCATACAGCTCGCCGGGCTCGGGCAGGCGGCCCCGGCCGGTGTCGACGCCCGTCAGCCGGCCCTCGGCCGGCTCGATGACGTGGCAGCCGCGCCCGCGCAGGGTGGCGACGTTGGCGCGGGTGGCCGGGTGCTCCCACATCTCCGTGTGCATCGCGGGGGCGAACACCACCGGGCAGCGGGCGGTGAGGAGCGTGTTGGTCAGCAGGTCGTCGGCGAGGCCGTGGGCGGCCTTGGCGAGCACGTCGGCCGTGGCGGGGGCGACGACGACGAGGTCGGCCGACTGCCCGATCCGCACGTGCGGCACCTCGTGCACGGAGGTCCACACGTCGGTGCTCACCGGTTTGCCGGACAGGGCCGCCCACGTCGGCGCCCCGACGAACTCGAGGGCGGCCGCGGTCGGCACGACGGTGACGTCGTGGCCGTTCTCGGTGAAGAGCCGCAGCAGCGAGCAGGCCTTGTAGGCCGCGATCCCACCGCTCACGCCGAGGACGACCCGCATGGGGCGCTCAGGCCTCGGTCGGCTCGGCGGTCAGCAGGCCCTCGTCGATCTCGCGCAAGGCGATCGACAGCGGCTTCTCCGAGACCTCGGTCTCGACGAGCGGGCCGACGTAGTCGAGCAGGCCCTCCTGCAGCTGGGAGTAGTAGGCGTTGATCTGCCGGGCGCGCTTGGCGGCGTAGATCACGAGGGCGTACTTGCTGTCCGCCGCCTTGAGCAGGTCGTCGATCGGCGGGCGGGTGATGCCGATGGGGGCAGCCTTCGTTCCGGACACGTCGTCTCGTTTCGTCTCGTCGTCGCTGGGTGGCGTGCTCCCGAGGGGCACACGTAAGCGGGAACTCACCGGAGGGTGCGTCCCGATCTCATCAATGATACGAGTTCCTCGCTGGCCCGACGAACGTCGTCGTTGACGACGACCGCGTCGAACTCGCGCCGGCTCGCCAGCTCCTCCCGCGCGGTGGCGAGGCGACGCTCGCGCTCGTCGCCGTCCTCCGTGCCACGGCCGACCAGCCGGCGCACGAGCTCGTCCCAGCTCGGGGGCTCGAGGAAGACGAAGAGCGCCTCCGGCATCGTCTCGCGCACCTGCCGCGCACCCTGCAGGTCGATCTCGAGCAGCGCGTCCTTGCCCTCGCGCAGGGCTCGCTCCACGGGGCCGCGGGGCGTGCCGTACTGCGCCGTGCCGTGCACGACCGCGTGCTCGAGGAACTGGCCGGCGGCGACGAGCCGGTCGAACTCCTGGTCGTCGACGAAGTGGTAGTGCACGCCGTCCACCTCCCCCGGACGGGGCCTGCGGGTCGTCATCGAGACGGAGAACCACACCCCCGGGAAGTGCGTGCGGACGTAGGCCGCGATGGTGCCCTTGCCGACCGCCGTCGGGCCGGCCAGGACGGTGAGGCGGCCCGACTCGGGCGTCACGGCCGCTCGAACCGCTGCAGCAGCGCCGCGATCTGGTTGGCCCCCAGCCCACGCACCCGGCGGGACTCCGCGATCCCGACCTCGGCCATGATGGCCTTGGCCCGCACCCGCCCCACCCCGGGCATGGACTCGAGCAGCTCGGTGACCTTCATCTTGCCGATGACCGCGTCGGACTTGCCGTCCTCGATGACCTCGGCGAGCGACCCGCTGGAGTACTTGAGCCGGTTCTTGACGGCGGCCCGCTCCCGGCGCGCCGCGGCAGCCTTCTCCAGGGCGGCTGCGCGTTGCTCCGGAGTGAGCGGGGGAAGGGCCACGGCGGTGTTCTCCTCGGGTGGGCTGGGCGTTTCCGCCGAACCTAGCGACCCGGCGGACCGGGTCGCAAACGGGGCGGCGCAGCGCACTTCCGGCGCACGTGCGGCCCGTGGGCGTCAGGCGCGCAGCGAGTCGGCCAGCCGACGGGCGTGGTCGGTGAGGGCCCGCACGGATGGCCCGGCGGCGAGGACCTCGCGGCTGGAGGAGGCGAGGACCTGCCCGCGCGCCGCGCCGAAGACCTCGTCGAGGTTCGCGGCGCTGCCGCCCTGCGCGCCGACGCCGGGGGCGAGGATCGGCGCGTTCGCGGTGACGAGGTCGAGACCGAGGTCGGTCACGGCGGTGCCCACGGTGGCCCCGATGACGAGCCCGACGCTGCCGAGCTCGCCTTCCTCCCGGGCGGGGGCGTTGTCGACGGTGGCCCCGTCGACGACGGTGCCGGCCACGGCCCGGCCGTCGCGGAGCGCGTGCTGGACCTGCGCGCCCTCGGGGTTCGAGGTCAGCGTGAGCACGAAGACCCCGCGGCCCGCCTCCTGCGCGAGGTCGAGGGCCGGCCGCAGCGACTCGTAGCCGAGAAACGGGCTGAGCGTGATGGCGTCCGCGGCCGCAGGGGCGTCCGGACCGAGGAAGGCCTCGGCGTATGCCGCCATCGTCGTCCCGATGTCCCCGCGCTTCACGTCGAGGATGCTCAGCGTGCCGGCGGCGGCCAGCTCGCGCAGCACCCGCTCGAGGACCGCCACCCCCGCCGAGCCGAAGACCTCGAAGAACGCCGACTGCGGCTTGACCGCGGCCACCTGCCCGGCGAAGGCCTCGACGCACGTCATGGCGAAGCGCTCCAGCCCCGTCGTGTCCTGGGGTAGCCCCCAGGCGTCGAGCAGGCTGCGGTGCGGGTCGATCCCGACGCAGAGCGGACCGTGGGCGGCCATGGCCAGGCGCAGCCGCGCCCCGAACGTCGCCCTCATCCGCGGTGCGCGGCCGCGACCGCGTCGGCGAGGGCGGCATACCCCCGCGCCTCCAGCAGCGCCTCGAGCTCGTCGCGGACGCGGACCGGGGCCAGCGGGTCGGCGAAGGTGGCCGTGCCGACCTGCACCGCGCTCGCGCCGGCCGCGACGAGCTCGAGCGCGTCCCGGCCAGTGCGCACGCCGCCGACCCCGATGATCGGGACGGTGGGGATGCGGCCCTCGAACATGGCCTGCCGGACCTGCCAGACCGCGCGCACGGCGATGGGGCGGATGCCCGGTCCGGACAGGCCCCCGGTGAGCCCGGCCAGCTGCGGCCGCATCCGGTCGGTGTCGATGGCCATGCCGAGCAGCGTGTTGATCATCGTCAGGCCGTCCGCGCCGGCCTTGACGCACGCCGACGCGACGGCGCAGATGTCCGTGACGTCGGGGCTCAGCTTGGCGAAGACCGGCACCTCGCGGGGCAGCTGCTCCCGGACGAGGGCGATGACCTTGGCGGACGCGAGCGGGTCGGTGGCGAAGACCAGCCCGCGGTTGGCGACGTTGGGGCACGAGATGTTGACCTCGACGCCGACGACGCTGGCGAAGGCGCTGCTGCGCCGGAGCGTCGCCGCGACGGAGGCGAACTCGGTGCTCGACCCACCAGCGATGGACGGCAGGACCCGGGCTCCGCGGGCGGCCAGCCACGGCAGGTCGTCCGCTACGAAGGCGTCGATGCCGGGACCCTGCAGCCCGATCGAGTTGAGCATCCCCGACGGCGTCTCGGCCATGCGGGGGGTGCCCCGCCCCGAGCGCGGCTCGGCCATGACGGACTTGGTGACGAAGGCGCCCAGCTCGCACACGTCGAAGAAGCGGTGCAGCTCCTTGCCGTTGGCGGCGCAGCCCGAGGCCGTCATGAGCGGGTTGGGCAGGGTGAAGCCGCCGAGGCGGACCGACATGTCGACCATCAGTGGCCCGCCTCCCGCGGCGCGCCGACGGCGTCGGTCGGCACGCGGCAGTAGCCGGCGTCGAAGGCCTCCCAGCGCACCCGGTCGCCCCGGAACACCGGCCCCTCCACGCAGGACCGGACCATCCGCGTGGCCCCGTCGTCGCCGACAACCGGCATGACGCACGTCATGCACACGCCCACCCCGCACGCCATGGACTCCTCCACGGCCACCTGCGCCACGGCGCCGTGCGCGCCGGCGATCGTCGTGATCGAGGAGAGCATGCCCATCGGTCCGCAGCCGTAGACGACCCGGGCGGCGGTCCTCTCGAGGATCCCGGGCAGGACGTCGCTGACCCAGCCCCGCAGGCCCGCGGACCCGTCGTCGGTCGTCACGGTCACGCCGTCGCTGGTGCGCCGGGCCTCCACGACGCCGAAGAGCCGGTCCTCGCTCGCGGCCCCGAGGACCATCTCCACGGGGCAGCCGCGCTCCCGCAGCTCGCCGGCGAGCCAGAAGAGGGGCGCGCTGCCGTAGCCGCCGCCGACGAGGACGCACGGGACCGGCTCCTTGGGCAGCGGGAAGGCCCGGCCGAGGGGTCCGACGACGTCGACCTGCTGGTGCGGCTGCAGGCCGGTCAGCCAGCGGGTCCCCGGACCGACCGCCGAGACGATGACCTCGACGGTGCCGCCGTAGGTGCCGCTCGGCGTCACCTTGTGGATGGAGAAGGAGCGTCGCAGCAAGTGGGCCGAGGACTCGCCGCCGACGGCGAGGGCCACGAACTGGCCCGCGCGGGCCAGCTCGGCCACGCCCGGGGCGACGAGGGTCAGGTGCTGGTAGGCGCCGACCCGACGGGTCGCGATGACCTCCGCCACCTCCTTGGTGACCCGCGCCCGGGGCTCCCGCGCCCGGGGCTCCTGCGCCCGGGGCTCCTGCGTCCGGCGCTCCCGCGCCGCCTCGGCGGTCACGGGGCCACCGCCCCCGTGGCGCGCCCGTAGAGGTCGAGGTGGCGGGCGTGGTCCTGCAGGGACGTGACCCGCACCTCCTCGGTCAGCTGCGCCTCGATGCCGAGCACCGCGGCAGCCAGGGTCGCGATCGTCGTGATGATCGGCAGGTCCGCGCTCGTCGTGGCCGCGCGGATGGCGTAGCCGTCGGCCCGCGCGTGCGGCCCCGACGGGGTGTTGACGACCATCTGGACGCTGCCGTCGGAGATGAGGTCGACGATCGACTTCTCGGCCCCCTGGGCGTCACCGGTGCGCTGAGTGAGCTTGCGCACGACCGTCGCCTCGATGCCGTTACGCCGCAGGACGGCGGCGGTGCCCGTCGTGGCGAGGATCGTGAAGCCGAGCTCGACGAGCCGCTTGACGGGGAAGATCATGGCCCGCTTGTCGCGGTTGGCGACCGACACGAAGATGGCGCCCGACCGCGGCAGCCCGCCTCCGATGGCCTGTTGCGTCTTGGAGAACGCCGACCCGAAGTCCTTGTCGATCCCCATCACCTCGCCCGTGGAGCGCATCTCGGGGCCGAGGAGGGAGTCGACCGCGATGCCCTCCCGGGTCCGGAAGCGCTTGAAGGGCAGCACCGCCTCCTTGCACGAGATGGGCGCGTGGTCGGGCAGCGCGCCGCCGTCGCCGGACGGCGGCAGCATCCCCTCGGCCCGCAGCTCGGCGATGGTGGCCCCCAGCATGACGCGCGCGGCGGCGCTCGCGAGCGGCACGCCGGTCGCCTTGGCCACGAAGGGCACCGTGCGGCTGGCCCGCGGGTTGGCCTCGATGACGTAGAGGATGTCCTGGGCGAGCGCGAACTGCACGTTCATCAGCCCCCGCACCCCGATGCCCTCGGCGAGCTGGCGCGTGGCGGCCCGGACCCGGTCGAGCTCGGCGTCCCCCAGCGTCGCCGGAGGCAGGGTGCACGCGCTGTCACCTGAGTGGATCCCGGCCTCCTCGACGTGCTCCATGATCCCCCCGAGATACATGTCCTCGCCGTCGAAGAGCGCGTCCACGTCGATCTCGATGGCGTCGTCGAGGAAGCGGTCGATGAGCACCGGGTGCTCGGGTGAGGCCTCGGTGGCCCGCTCCACGTAGGTGACGAGCGAGTCGTCGTCGTAGACGATGACCATCCCCCGGCCGCCGAGCACGTAGGACGGCCGCACGAGGACCGGGTAGCCGATGCCCCTCGCCACCTCGAGCGCCTCCTCGGCGGTGTATGCCGTGCCGTGCTTGGGTGCGACGAGGCCCGCGCGGGCGAGCAGGTGGCCGAAGGCCCCCCGGTCCTCCGCGAGGTGGATCGCGGCGGGCGACGTGCCCACGATGGGCACCCCCTGGTCGGCCAGCGCCTGGGCGAGCCCGAGCGGCGTCTGGCCGCCGAGCTGCACGATCACGCCGGCGATCGGACCGGCCTGTGTCTCGGCGTGGATCACCTCGAGGACGTCCTCGAGGGTGAGCGGCTCGAAGTAGAGGCGGCTGCTCGTGTCGTAGTCGGTCGACACCGTCTCGGGGTTGCAGTTCACCATGACGGTGTCGAACCCCTTGTCCCGCAGGGCATACGAGGCGTGCACGCAGGAGTAGTCGAACTCCACGCCCTGGCCGATGCGGTTGGGGCCCGAGCCGAGGATGATGACCGCGGGGCGGTCCCGGGGCTCGACCTCCGTCTCCTCGTCGTAGGTGGAGTAGTGGTAGGGCGTCCGCGCGGCGAACTCCGCGGCGCACGTGTCGACAGTCTTGTAGACCGGCCGCACCCCGAGGGCGTGGCGCACGCCCCGGACCACGGCTTCCGGCATACGGCGCAGTGACGCGATCTGGGCGTCGCTGAACCCGTGCCGCTTGCCGAGGCGCAGGAGGTCGGACGTGAGCTCTGGAGCGTCGGCCAGCGTCGTCGCCACGTCGTTGACGAGCTGGATCTGGTCGAGGAACCACGGGTCGATGCCGGTCGCCTCGTGGACCGCCTCGACGCTAAAACCGGCACGGAGCGCCTGCTGCACCAACACGATCCGCCCGTCGGTGGGCGTCTTGGCCTCTGCGAGAAGGCGTTCGGCTGCTGGCTTCGTGATCTCGCCGTCCCAGTGGAAGCTCGCGCCCCTCTTCTCCAGGGAGCGAAGGGCCTTCTGCAGGGCCTCGGTGAAGTTGCGGCCGATCGACATGGCCTCACCGACGGACTTCATCGTCGTCGTGAGCGTGGGGTCGGCGGCGGGGAACTTCTCGAAGGCGAAGCGTGGCACCTTGACGACGACGTAGTCGAGCGTCGGCTCGAAGCTGGCCGGCGTCTCGCGGGTGATGTCGTTGGGCACCTCGTCGAGCGTGTAGCCGATGGCCATCTTCGCGGCGATCTTCGCGATGGGGAAGCCGGTCGCCTTGGAGGCGAGGGCGCTCGACCGCGACACTCGGGGGTTCATCTCGATGACGATGACGCGGCCGTCGACGGGGTTGACCGCGAACTGGATGTTGCAGCCGCCGGTCTCGACACCCACCTCGCGGATGACGGCGATGCCGATGTCCCGCAGCCGCTGGTACTCCCGGTCGGTGAGGGTGAGGGCCGGGGCCACCGTGATGGAGTCACCGGTGTGCACGCCCATCGGGTCGAGGTTCTCGATGGAGCAGACGACCACGACGTTGTCGCGGTGGTCGCGCATGACCTCGAGCTCGTACTCCTTCCACCCGAGGATGGACTCCTCGAGGAGGACCTCGGTCGTCGGGGAGTACTGCAGTCCCGCGCCGGCGATGCGGCGCAGGTCGGCCGCGTCGTAGGCGAAGCCCGAACCGAGCCCGCCCATCGTGAAGGAGGGCCGGACGACCACGGGGTAGCGCAGCTCCTCGGCGGCCGCGAGGCACTCGTCCATGGTGTGGCAGATGATGGACCGGGCGGACTCCGCGCCGCACCGCTCCACGACGCCCTTGAACTTCTCGCGGTCCTCGCCGAGCTGGATCGCCTCGACGCTCGCCCCGATGAGGGGGCAGTCGTACTTCTCGAGCACGCCCGCCTCGTGCAGCGCGATGGCGCAGTTGAGCGCGGTCTGGCCGCCCAGCGTCGCGAGCACGGCGTCCGGGCGCTCCTTGGCGATGATGGCCTCGACGACCTCGGGCGTGATCGGCTCCACGTAGGTCGCGTCGGCGAACTCGGGGTCGGTCATGATCGTCGCCGGGTTGCTGTTGACGAGGACGACGCGGATGCCTTCCTCGCGCAGGACCCGGCAGGCCTGCGTGCCCGAGTAGTCGAACTCGACGGCCTGGCCGATGACGATCGGGCCGGACCCGATGACGAGGACGCTCTTGATGTCACTGCGCTTGGGCATCAGGCATTCGCTCCCTGCTTGTTCATGGAGTGCTTCGTCGTCATCAGGTCGACGAACCGGTCGAACAGATAGGCCGCGTCGTGCGGGCCTGCCGCGGCCTCCGGGTGGTACTGCACCGAATAGGCCGGCACGTCAAGGCATTCCAGCCCTTCGACGACGTCGTCGTTGAGGCACACGTGGGAGACGCGCACCCGCCCGTATGCCGTGTCGCGCGGCGCGAAGGACGGCGCACCTGGCCACTCGATGGCGAAGCCGTGGTTGTGCGCGGTCACCTCGACCTTCCCCGTGGCGCGGTCGAGCACCGGCTGGTTGATCCCGCGGTGGCCGTACTTCAGCTTGTACGTGCCGAACCCGAGCGCCCGGCCGAGCAGCTGGTTGCCGAAGCAGATGCCGAAGAAGGGGATCCGTGCCTCCAGCACCTGCCGGAGCAGCGCGATCTGCGGGTCTGCGGCGGCCGGGTCGCCCGGCCCGTTGGAGAAGAAGACGCCGTCCGGCCCGGCCTCCCCGACCGCCTGGATGTCGGCGAAGCTGGCGGTCGCCGGCAGCACGTGCACCTCGATCCCCCGCCGGGCCAGCAGCTGCGGGGTCATCCACTTGATCCCGAGGTCGAGCGCCGCCACGGTGAACCGCCGCTCGCCGACGGCCGGCACGACGTAGGCCTGCGGCGTGGTGACCTCCTCGGCGAGGGCCGCGCCCTCCATGAGGGGCGCCTCTCGCACGATCGAGAGCAGCTGCTCGTCCGGCCGGTCGGCCGCGGCGCCGCTGAAGATGCCGACCCGCATGGCTCCGCGCTCACGCAGGTGGCGGGTCAGGGCGCGGGTGTCGACGTCGCAGATCCCGACGACGCCCTGGTCGCGCAGCTCGTCCTCGAGCTCCCGGGTGGCCCGCCAGCTCGACGAGCGGAGGGCGGGGTCGCGCACGACGTAGCCGGCCACCCAGATCCGGGAGGACTCGGCGTCCTCGGGGTTGACGCCGGTGTTGCCGACGTGCGGGGCGGTCATGACGACGACCTGGCGCCGGTAGCTGGGGTCGGTCAGCGTCTCCTGGTAGCCGGTCATGCCGGTCGAGAAGACCGCCTCGCCGACGGTCTCGCCGACCGCGCCGTATGACGAGCCGCGGAAGGCTCGGCCGTCCTCGAGGACGAGGGTGGCGCGGCTCCGGTGGTGCTGGGTGGGGACGTGCGGCGTCACAGGGCGCTCTCCATCTGGGGTTGGTGCGTGGTCGGCGAGATATCTGTCGAGTAGGTGACCCGCCCGCGCAGGACCGTCGTGTGCACGGCGCCCCGGAAGGTGCGCCCGTGCCACGGGTTGTTGCGCGACAGGCTGCGGCTCGTGCTCGCGTCGACGGTGACCGCGCCGTCGGGGTCCACGAGGGTGAGGTTGGCCGGGCTGCCGGGGGCGACGGGCCGGCCGTGGTCGGTCAGGCCCCCGATCCGTGCCGGCGTGCTCGACATGACCCGGGCGACGTCGGCCCAGCCGAGGAGTCCGGGGCGCACGAGCAGCTCGCTCACGACGCCGAGCGCCGTCTCGAGGCCGAGCATGCCGAAGGCGGCGTCGACGAAGGCATGCTCCTTGTCGTGCCGTGCGTGCGGGGCGTGGTCCGTGGCGACCGCGTCGATCGTGCCGTCGGCGAGCGCGGCGCGCAGGGCCTCGACGTCCTCGCGGGGCCGTAGCGGCGGGTTCACCTTGTAGACGGGGTCGTAGCCGGCGAGCAGGTCCGTCGTGAGGGCGAGGTGGTGCGGGGTCACCTCGGCGGTGACGTCGATGCCCCGCGCCTTGGCCCAGCGCAGGACCTCGACAGTCCCCGCCGTGGACACGTGGGCGACGTGGAGTCGGGAGCCCGTATGCCGCGCGAGCAGCACGTCGCGGGCGACGATGGACTCCTCGGCGACGCTCGGCCAGCCGGGCAGGCCGAGCCGCCCGGAGAGCTCGCCCTCATGACAGCACGCCGCGCGGTCGGCGAGCCGGGGGTCCTGGGCGTGCTGCGAGAGCACCCCGCCGAAGGGCTTGAGGTATTCGAGCGCACGGCGCATGATCCGGGCGTCCGAGACGCACGTGCCGTCGTCGGAGAAGACCCGGACCCGCGCCCGCGAGCGCGCCATGAGGCCGAGCTCGGCCAGCTCCGTGCCGCCCAGACCCTTGGTCACCGCGCCGACCGGCACGACGTCGACGAGCCCGCAGGCCGCGCCGAGATCCAGCACCCGCTCCGCCGCCTCGGCGGTGTCCGTGACGGGACTCGTGTTGGCCATGGCGAAGACCGCGGTGAAGCCTCCCGCCGCGGCGGCGGCGGAGCCGGTCGCAATCGTCTCGGCGTCCTCCCGACCCGGTTCGCGCAGGTGGACGTGCAGGTCGACGAGGCCCGGCAGGGCGACCAGGCCGTCCGCGTCGAGGACGGTCGCGCCCGCGGGTGCGCTCACGGTGCCGACCTCGCGGATGACGCCGTCCGCGACGAGGATGTCGGCGGCCTCGCCGCCGAGGATCCGGGATCCGCGGATCACGGTGGGGCCAAGGACATCGGTCACCGGGCTGCTCCTTCGGTGTCGTCGCCCGCGAGCAGGTGGTAGAGGACGGCCATCCGCACAGCCACCCCGGCCGAGACCTGGTCGAGGACGACCGACTGCGGGGCGTCGGCCGCGTCGGCGGCGATCTCCAGGCCCCGGTTCATGGGGCCGGGGTGCATCACGAGCACGTCGGGGTTGCGGGCCACGAGGCGGGCGAGCCGATCGCGGGTCAGGCCGTAGCAGACGGTGTACTCCCGAGCCGTCGGGAAGTAGCCGCCGGTCATCCGCTCCCGCTGCACGCGCAGCGTCATGACCGCGTCGACCGGCTCCGCACCGAAGAGGACCGCGTCGAGGTCCCAGCTCGTCGCGAAGCCCTCCGCCGCGCTCCACGTGTCGATGCCGCTCGGCATGAGGGTGGGGGGCGCGACGACGGTGACCTTGGCGCCGAGCGTGCGCAGGAGGATGGCGTTGGACCGGAACACGCGCGAGTGGGTCAGGTCGCCGACGATGACGACGTGCCGGCCCTCCAGGTCGTGCAGGCGGGTGCGCAGGGTGTAGGCGTCGAGGAGCGCCTGCGTGGGGTGCTCGTGGGTCCCGTCGCCGGCGTTGATGACGCTGGCCCGCACCCACTGCGCCACCTGGTGGCAGGCGCCCGAGGCGTGGTGCCGGATGACGAGTGCGTCCACCGCCATGGCGTCGACGGTCATCGCCGTGTCGCGCAGGCTCTCGCCCTTGGAGGTCGAGGACCCCTTGGCGGAGAGGTTGATGGTGTCGGCGGACATCCACTTCCCGGCGATCTCGAACGACGACCGGGTCCGCGTGGAGTCCTCGAAGAAGAAGTTGATGATGGTCCGCCCCCGCAGCGTCGGCACCTTCTTGACCTCCCGGCGTTGCAGGTCGTGCATCGAGGCCGCGCTGGCGAGAATGTCCTCGACGTCGTGCCGGTCGAGGTCGGCGGCGGAGAGAAGGTGCCGGGTCATCGGGTCTCTCCCCCGCTGATCCGCACGACGTCGAGCCCGTCGAGCTCGGCGACGCGGACGTGCACCCGCTCTCCCCGGGAGGTCGGCAGGTTCTTGCCGACGTGGTCGGCCCGGATCGGCAGCTCCCGGTGCCCGCGGTCGACGAGGACCGCGAGCCGCACCGCCCGTGGCCGGCCGAGCTCGGACAGGGCGTCGAGCGCCGCCCGGATGGTGCGCCCGGAGTAGAGGACGTCGTCGACGAGGACGACGACCTTGTCGTCGATGCCGCCGTCGGGGACGCTGGTGCGCTGGGCGGTGCGGACGGGGTGGCGCCGCAGGTCGTCGCGGTGCAGCGTCACGTCGAGCGCGCCCACCGGCACGGCCACCTGCTCGACGCTCTCGATGGCAGCGCCGAGGCGGCGGGCGAGCGGGACGCCCCGCGACGGGATGCCGAGCAGGACGAGGTCCTCGCTCCCGCGGTTGCGCTCGAGGATCTCGTGGCCGATGCGGCGCAGGGCTCGGGAGATGTCGTCGGCGCTCATGACGTCGCGCGCGTCGGGAGGGGTGTCGGACGAGGGGGCCGGTGCGCTCAGGTCAGGGCAGGTCACAGCCGCTGGACCTCCTTCCCCGCCTCACGGGACGGTGGTTAAAGGATGTCGGTCGGGCCAGAGTCTAGCCGAGGTCACGCAGGGGCTCCGCCGCCGGTCCGGCTCGTGAGCGAAGCCGCCCGGGCGCGGCTGGGGCTGTGGGCAGGGCGTGGGACCGCGCTCTCGGGTGCGACCTGTCGGCGCACCGACAGCCCACGCCCTCCCGCGCAGCCAGGGCCCGCCAGGGCAGCCGTATGCCGTCGCGGTGGCCCGCAGGACCGGGACCGGCGGGTCGGCATGGCGTCAGAGGACGGTGATGCCCGACCACGGCGAGACCGCGACGACCGCACCGGCCCGGTCGACCATGACCGCCCGCCAGCCGTAGTCGGTCCGGTCGGTGGCGACGACGGTGTACGTGAACGACCGGTCGCCCGCCGGGGTGAGGCGAGCGACGCTGGTCCAGCCGGTGCCGGCACCCGGGGCAGCGCTGCGCTGCACGACGACGACCGCCCCGTCGGGGGCGTCTCGCACCGTGCCGCCGAGCTGCGCGCTGCGCCCGACCCGCAGCCAGGCCTTCGACGCGCCGAGGGCCACGACCGGCGCCGGCGCCACGCGCACCGGCTGACGGGAGGCGCTGCGCGACGCGCGCTCCGGTGCCACGGTGGACCGCGGGTCGACGGGGCTCGCCCCACGCGAGCTCCCCGGCCCCGGCGCGGGCGTGGAGGTCGCAGGCTTGGGCGACGCACCCGACCGCACGGGGGCGCCCTTGCGGTGCAGGTAGGAGTCGGCGCGCATGCCGGAGCGCACCGAGTAGGCGTGGTAGCGCGGCCCGTTGAACTCCTCGATCGTCACGGAGCCGTCCGGTGCCACCGCCGTGACCAGCGCGACGTGCCCACGCGCCCACCAGGCGATGTCGCCCACCGACGGCGTCGACGTCGCGACCCGGCCGATGTTGCCGGCATAGGCCTTCCAGTCCACCGCCCCGCCCCGCCCGCTCGGGAAGCCGAAGGAGCGCCAGGTCAGCCCCAGCCTCCACGCGACGAAGTCGCCACACTCGAGGTAGATGAACCCCCGGCCCGGGTCGGCCGGATAGGTGTAGGCCGCCGAGGACGCTGCGGACGCGGGCGACGCGGGAAGGGCCACACCGACGCCACCGAGGAGTGCGGCGGACAGGGTCGCGGCCGCGAGCCGGGGGGCGCGCGCGAGCAGTGGCGTCATCGGGATCTCGCTTCGGGGGGCGGCAGGAGCGGCTCCCACGGTAGGCGGGGGCGGACGGCCGTGACAAATCCGTGACCTTCTGCGGCCTCCGGTTGGTGGCGCTTTGGGCCGAATGAGCCACGATGCCGCTGGCTCGCGGCCCCACCTTCCCGCCCAGCTCGCCAACCCGGCGCCCGGCTGCTGCCGCGCGGCGTCAGTCCATGACCCGTGCCGCGAGGGTGCCGCCCAGCTCGAACGCCGCCTCCCGCACGTGCCTGTCGACCGGGCCGGTGACGAGCAGCGGCGGCGCCGACCGCATCCAGCCGAGGGCGTGGGCGATCGACTCGATCGCGCGGCTCGCGCCCTCGGTGTCGTTGTTGCCGTGGACCCAGTAGCCGTAGGGCAGCCCGCGCTGCGCGCCGAGGCTCGGGTAGTAGACGGTGTCGAAGAAGTGCTTCAGCGCCCCCGACATGTAGCCGATGTTGGCCGGCGTCCCGAGGAGGAGGCCGTCGGCGGCGAGCAGGTCGCTGGCCGTGGCCGACAGGGCCGGGTGGACGTCGACGTCGACCCCCTCGATCCCCTCGGCACGGGTGCCCTCGAGCACCGCTTCGAGCACCTCCCGCGTCGCCGGCGACGGCGTGTGGTGGACGACGAGGAGGCGGGCGCTCACGACGTCACCGTATGCCGCCCGCGCCGGCTCGGCGGCATACGGTCAGACGATGGTGGCCTTGACCTCGGAGAGCCGGCCGAGCAGGCCGTTGACGAAAGCCGGCGACTCGTCGGTCGACAGCTCCGTCGCGAGCGCGACGGCCTCCGAGATGGCGACGGGATCGGGGATCTCGTCGTTCCAGAGGATCTCCCACGCGCCGAGCCGCAGGATGGCCCGGTCGACCGCGGGCATCCGCCCCAGGGTCCAGCCCTGGCTGTAGTCGGTGAGGGCCGAGTTGATGTCGTTCCACCGGGACACGACGCCGCGCACGAGCACCGCGGTGTAGGGGTTGTTCGCCGCGCGCGACTCGGGGTCGCCGAGGCGCTCGTCGAGCAGCGTCTCGGCGTTGAGGCCTCGCTGGTCGGCCTCGAAGAGGATGTCGAGGGCCCGGGTCCGGGCCTTGGTGCGGGCGGCCAAGGGGATCAGTCGCCGATCAGTCGTTGACTCGGCCGAGGTAGGAGCCGTCACGGGTGTCGACCTTGACCCTCGTGCCGGTCTCGAGGAAGAGCGGCACCTGGATCTGCGCGCCGGTCTCGAGCGTGGCCGGCTTCGTGCCGCCGGTCGAGCGGTCGCCCTGCAGGCCCGGCTCGGTGTGGCTGATCTCGAGGACGACCGAGGCGGGCAGCTCGACGTAGAGCGGCACCCCGTCGTGCGTGGCGACGATGGCGTTCTGGTTCTCGAGCAGGTAGCCCGCGGCGGTGCCCACGACGTCCTCGGCCACGTGCAGCTGGTCGTAGGTGTCGGTGTCCATGAAGACGAAGTCGCTGCCGTCCTTGTAGAGGTACTGCATGGTGCGCTTGTCGACGTTGGCGGTCTCGACCTTGGTGCCCGCGTTGAAGGTCTTGTCGACGACCTTGCCGGACAGCACCGCCTTGAGCTTGGTGCGCACGAAGGCCGGACCCTTGCCGGGCTTGACGTGCTGGAACTCGACGACGGACCACAGCTGTCCGTCGATGTTGAGCACCATGCCGTTCTTCAGGTCGTTGGTCGTAGCCACACCAGTCCACTTTCGTATGCCGCGTCCGGTGCCGGAGGCACGCCGGACGGGGGGGGTTCTCGTCGGGGGGATCGCGCAGGAGTCTATCGGCGCGCCCGGCCGATCGCGGAATCGCGGTGCCGGCGTCACCCCCTGCGGGCTGCCACTCGGCCGGCTCGGTGACCTCCGTCGACTGCGGTCCTGCCGGCTGGGGTCCGCTGCCGCCCCGGCCCATCAACTGGCAGATCAACTGGCAGACGGTGCTGCCCTGACGACACCGAACGCCAGCTGATCCGCCAGTAGATCCGCCAGTTGATCCGGTCGGCCGCCCCCGCCCATCAACTGGCAGATCAACTGGCTGACGGTGCTGCCCTGACGACACCGAACGCCAGCTGATCCGCCGGTTGATCCGACAGATCCGCCAGATCCGCATATTCGCCAGGGCCACCGCCTGCCAGCCACCTCCAGGCTGTGAAGAGAATCCACTGCAGTCGGTGTCTCAGACGCCTAAGGTGAGGGCCGCCGCATACCCGCTCGTCACACCGCCGGACATCGTCGCGAGCTGGTGCACGCCCCCGTCGTCGCCGAACACGTTGTCGCTCTCCAGGCTGAGCCGCGCGAGGGTCTGGACGCTGCGTTCGTAGCCCGGGGTCGCATAGACCGCGTCGCAGGCCGCCTGCGGCAGCGCGATCTGGGAGGTCTTGACGATGGGCCCGCTCGAGGTGGCGTCGGCGACCGTGCCATAGACCTCGAAGTGGATGTGCGGCCAGCGGCCGGGATAGCACGCCGGGAAGATCGAGGTGAACGTCGCCGTGCCGGAGCCGTCGGTCACCTGAACCCCGCGAAGGTAGTTCTCCCCCTCGACGCCACTGGAGTAGAGCGAGTAGTTGCCGTCACGGTCGCAGTGCCAGAGGTAGACGGCGGCGCCCACCATGGCCTGGCTCGTGGCGAGCGCCTTGACCGTCAGCCGGATCGTCAGCGGGACCCCCTCGGCCTTCGTCGTCGACGTGCCGTAGCTGGTGCGGATGTCCTGACGCACGATTCCGGAGTCGTCGAGGACGTTCTGGCCGTTGGACCCGTCGCCCGGATAGGGCCCGGCGGTCTCGTCGGGCGCTTCCGCGAGGGCCGCCTCGGAGGTGGCGGCACCCGTCGCCGCGCTCGTTCCCGCGCTCGCTCCCGCGCTCGTTCCCGCAGTCGTTCCCGCACTCGTCGCGCCCGAGGAGGAGGACGCGCCCGACGGTGCACCGCCTGCGGTGGTGTCGCCGCCGCTGCAGGCCGTGAGCGCGCCGACGACGCCGAGCCCGCCGAAGAGCGCGAGTGCCCGGCGCCGATCGAGGAGCGTGTGCACGTCGAAGAGCAGTCCGCGGTCGTGGTCTTCGCCGGCTGGGTTCGGGCTCATGGGTGACCTTTCCTCCGGGGACCCCGATGCGGCCCCTCCTCGCGAACAGTCTGACCGGCCGGGCCCTGCCCGAACTGTCCCGTGCCTGTGCCGTCCCTGTGCCAGGGGCCTCGCGGGTGGCTGGCGCTGGCTGGCGCTGGCTGACGCCGCCCGACTGCGCGCTCGAGTCGGATCCGCGCTCGTCACTTGACCGCCGACGCGGCCGGTCCATAGCGTGAAAGGTTCGAGCCGAGGGCCGGTGTCGGCGTGGCCAGCACCGAGTGGCCTCTACCGCGTGGCGGCTTGCCACAGGCGGAACGGTCGGCTCTGCACCTTGTGGGAGTTGCCATGACGCACCACCCGAACCAGCGTCGCGTTCTCACCGCCGCGGTCTTGACCACCTTGTTCCCCCTGATGGGGGCCGAGGCGGTCAGTCCGGCCTCGTCGATCGGGACGGCCGCCCCGGCCGCTGCACCGCCTCCCGTCGTCATGGAGCTGTTGTCGCGTGGCACGGTGGCCAAGCCGTTCGAGGCCGAGGCCAAGGGCATCGAGCTGGAGGCTCACCGGGCGATGGATGTCGTCACCCTTCGTCTCACCTTCGCGCCAGGCACCACCATCGACTGGCACACGCACCCGGGACCGGTCGTCGCGACGGTCACCTCCGGGAGCCTGACCTTCACCAACGACAAGTGCGCTCGCCACACGTTCAAGGTTGGGGAGGCTTTCGTCGAGAGGCCCGGCGAGCGCGGCAAGGCTCGCAACACCGGCACGACGACCACCACGACCATCGTCTCGTTCTTCGTCCCGAAGGGGACTGACAAGCTGCTCGTCCCCGCGGCGCCGCCCCCCTGCGCCCGGTGACTCGGTCCTGCCGCCCATAGCCGCAGCGCGCGCGCCGTGCCTAAGCCGAGCGGCGCGGCTCGCGAGTGACCGCGATCGGGAGTGACCGTGTCGGGCAGTGACGGTTGACCGACCCTCGCTGCTTCGCGCCCCCGTCGGATCAGACGAGGGCGCGCAGCGCGAGCAGGTAGGACTGGAGCCCGAACCCGGCGACCGTGCCCGTCGCGACGCCGGAAACGACGGAGGTATGCCGGAACTCCTCCCGCGCCGCAGGGTTCGACAGGTGCACCTCGACGAGGCTGCGCCCGCTCGTCGTGACGATGGCGCACGCGTCGCGCACGGCATACGAGTAGTGCGTGAAGGCTCCGGGGTTGAGCACCACGTCGGCGCCGGCGTCGACCGCCTCGTGGAGCCAGTCGATGAGCTCGCCCTCGGAGTTCGTCTGCCGGCAGTCGGCTGTGAGGCCGAGCCGCTCCGCCTCCCTGCCCACCGCCTCGTGCACGTCGGCCAACGTGTCGGAGCCGTAGATCTCCGGCTGCCGGGTGCCGAGGCGGTTGAGGTTGGGCCCGGAGAGCACGAAGACCGTGGGTGCCGTCATGCCGCGCAGTCTAGTGACGCCACAGGCGCCGTACCCGGGGTGCACGACGGCCGGCGTGCCGGGGTGCACCCGGCACGCTGACCTGGCGTGCCCGGCTCAGGGCGTGATCGCCGTGGTGAAGACGTCCGTGCGGTTGGCGGTGTTGCCGGAGTTGGTCGCCACGTAGAGCGACCGGAAGGCAGCCCCCGCAGCGGCGAGCCCCTCGTAGTCACCGACGAAGAGTCCGCGGGCGTTGGGCGCCGTCATCATGTCGAACGGCCCCGCAATGTGGCTGTCGGCCACGAACCCGTCGCGGGAGCTGCTGAACCAGTAGTCCGTGGGCAGCGTTGTGCTGTTGCCGGCGGCGAGGTTGCGGAAGTCGTAGTAGGTCAGGCCCACGGTGCCGTCCGCCGCCACCGCGATGCTCGGCGTGAAGGCAGGCCGTCCGGTGCGAGTGCTCACCTCGACCGGCGCCGACCAGGTGAGGCCTCCGTCGGACGAGCTGCTCATCGCCACCGTGTCATACAACCCGCCGGAGAACCTGGCGTCCTGCCAGACGACGTGCAGCGTGCCGGTGACCGGGTCGATGGCCGGCTCGGGGATGATGTCGCCGGTCCGCACGGCCGCGCCGGTGTTGGGGTCGGTCACGCCGACGCTCTGCAGCTGCGCGATCACCCGCGGAGCCGACCATGTGCGCCCCCCGTCGGTGGACTTCACGAAGGCCACCGTGCTGTGCGTCATGGTCACGCTGTTGGGTGGCTGGATCCAGTTGGCGACGTCGTAGAGGGTTCCCGGGTGCACGCGGTCGACGACGATCTGGTTGCCGATGGTCTGTTGCCGCGTACCGGTCGGGAAGATGACTCTCGGCGCGCTCCAGTGCCGCCCGCCGTCGGTCGTCATGGAGAGGTATCCGGGACCGCTGTACGCGGCAGTGAACAGGGCTGCGCGCGGGTTGCTCATGGGCGTCTGCAAGGTGTCCCAGACGGAGTAGGCAACCCCGGTGCGGAGCGGGTCAGCCGTGACCGAGTTCTTGTCCGTGAAGAAGGCTGCGGTGTCGAACGACTGGAGCGTGGCGAGGTTGGTCCACGTCTGGCCGCCGTCACTCGACGTCGCCGCGGTCACGGCGTTGCGTGGGGTGCTCTGGTCGAAGGAGATGGCGTTGGCGTATGCCGTGCCGTCGGGGCCGAAGGACACCCACGGGTCGGAGGCCCTCTCATAGCGCGCCCCGCCCGGCGCGCACGCCGAGAAGGGCAGCGGTGTCTCGAGCCACGTCAGCCCCCCGTCGCGGGAGGAGCCGGCAACGAGCCCGTGCGCGCCGCCGTCCGCCCAGCGGTCCTGCTGCCAGGCGCCGACGACCTGTCGGGTGTCGGCCGGGTTGACGGAGACCGAGGGCTCCACCTCGGCGTCGAGATAGTTGGTGCCGGGGCCGCCTACGGTGCACGCGGCATACGGCGTGGGACCGGAGACCCGCAGCGGAGCGGTGACGGTGGCGGCTGCCGTCGTGAGCACGACGGCGCCGGCCGCGGCGACGAGTGCCAATGGTGTGCGCTTGCTCATGTCCAACCCCCATCAGATTCCTAGCACAAGATGATGACGGCGGCGCTCACGCAGCGCCGCGGGGTCGGTCCGCCCTGATCGGGGCGGGCCGAGACGGACAGCGGCCACGGGGTGGCCGGCGTCGAGGCGCATCGAGTCTAGGGCCGGCACCGGCGCCGCGCAGGCAGATGTGCGTCCTTCAGGGATGTGCGTGCAACTCGCCGACCCGCTCGTATGCCGCCCGCAGCAGCTCCTCGCTCGGGCCGGCGAGCCGGGTGGGTGAGGCGAGCCCGGTCAACACGACGAAGCGCAGCGTCGAGCCCCGCGACTTCTTGTCGCGGCGCATCGCGGTCAGCAGCTCGGCCCAGCGGTCGGCACGATAGGTGACCGGCAGGCCGACCGCCTGCAACACCGAGCGGTGTCGCTCGACGAGGGCGTCGTCGGCGCGGCCGGTGAGGCGCGCCAGCTCGGCGACGTAGACCATGCCGACACTGACCGCCTCCCCGTGCCGCCACGTGTAGTGCTCGACCTGCTCGATGGCGTGGCCGAAGGTGTGGCCGTAGTTGAGGATCTCGCGCAGGGAGCTCTCGCGCAGGTCCGCGGCCACGACCTCGGCCTTGACCCGCACCGCGCGCTCGATGAGCTCCCGCAGGCGCGGGTTGTCCGCCCGCCGCGCCGCGACCGGGTCCGCCTCCACGAGGTCGAGGATGGCGGGGTCGGCGATGAAGCCGCACTTGATGACCTCCGCGAGACCGGCGACGAGGTCGGCCTGCGGCAGCGTGGCGAGCACGTCGACGTCGCAGAGGACCCCGGCGGGCGGGTGGAAGGCGCCCACGAGGTTCTTGCCCTCGACCGTGTTGATGCCCGTCTTGCCCCCCACGGCGGCGTCGACCATGCCGAGCAGCGTCGTCGGCACGGCGACGAAGGGCACCCCCCGCAACCACGTCGCCGCGACGAAGCCGGCGAGGTCGGTGACCGTGCCGCCCCCGAGCCCGATGACGGCGTCGGAGCGGGTGAAGCCGGCGCGGCCGAGCTGCGCCCACAGCCGGGCTGCGACGTCGGCCGTCTTGGCCGGCTCGGCGTCGGGGACCTCGGCCAGGTGCACGGCATACCCGGCCGTCGCGAGGGCCTGGGCCACGGCCGCGGTACGGTCCGCGAGGGTCGGTGGGTGCACGACCAGCACCCGCTCGGCGTCCGGGCCGACGAGCCCCGGCACCCGGCCCAGCACGCCGCTGCCGATGACGACGTCGTAGTCGCCGCCGACGCTCACCGTCGTGGGGTCGGTCCCGCTGGGGGGGCCGGTCCCGCTGGTGGGCTCGGCAGCCCGGGTCACGTCGCCGGTGCTCACGGCACGCCAGCCCGCACCAGGCGCAGGACCTCGGCCGCGACGTCCTCGGGCGAGCGCCCCGCCGTGTCGACGCGGTGGCTGGCGAGCCGCTCGTAGACCGGGCGTCGGGCGTTCATCATCGTCACCCAGCTGGCCCGGGGGTTGACCGCGAGCAGCGGGCGTGACCGGTCGAAGCCGATCCGCTTGGCCGCGTCGGCGATCGAGACGTCGAGGAAGACGACGACGTGGCCGGCGAGCGCCGCCGCCGTCTCGGCGTCAAGCACGGCGCCGCCCCCGAGCGCGAGGACGCCGTCGTGGGCGCCGAGCGCCCGGGCCACCTCCTCGCGCTCGAGCTTGCGGAAGAGCGCCTCACCGTCGTCGAGGAAGATGTCCGAGACCGACCGCCCGGTCGCCTGCTCGATGGCGCGGTCCGTGTCGTGCAGTCCCACCCCCAGCAGCTCGGCGAGGACGGCCCCCACGGTCGTCTTGCCGGCCCCCGGTGGACCGACGAGCACCGCCACGGGGCGGACGGGCGCCGGACCGCCGTCCCCGGTCACCACGTGCGCATCGCCTCCGGGACGTGGTCGAGGTAGGACTGGCGGTTGCGGGCCGTCTCGGCCACCGAGTCGCCGCCGAACTTCTCGAGGCACGCGGAGGCGAGGACGAGCGCCACCATGGCCTCCGCCACCACGCCGGCCGCGGGCACCGCGCACACGTCGGAGCGCTGGTGGATCGCGGTGGCCGGCTCGCCCGTGGCGACGTCGACCGTGGCGAGCGCCCGCGGCACGGTGCTGATGGGCTTCATCGCGGCCCGCACCCGCAGCACCTGGCCGGTCGACATGCCGCCCTCCGTGCCGCCGGCCCGCCCGGTGCGGCGCGTGATGACGTCGTCGACGCGGTCCATCTCGTCGTGCGCTGCGGAGCCGCGGCGCCGCGCGGTCTCGAAGCCGTCGCCGACCTCGACGCCCTTGATCGCCTGGATGCTCATGAGCGCGCCGGCGAGCTGCGCGTCGAGGCGCCGGTCCCAGTGCACGTGCGATCCGAGCCCGGGCGGCAGCCCGTAGGCGAGGACTTCGACGACGCCCCCCAGGGTGTCGCCGTCCCTCCTCGCCGCGTCCACCTCGGCGACCATCGCCGCGGAGCCAGCGGTGTCATGCGCGCGCACGGGGTCTGCGTCGAGGCGCTCGACGTCGTCGGGGGTGGGCAACTCGGCATCGGCGGGCACGGCGGCGGTCCCGATGGCGACGGTGTGGGAGACGAGCCGTATGCCGTAGGCCTGGTCGAGGAACCGGGCCGCCACCTCACCGAGCGCCACCCGAGCCGCCGTCTCGCGCGCCGAGGCGCGCTCGAGCACGGGCCGTGCGTCGGCGTGCCCGTACTTCTGCATGCCGACGAGATCGGCATGTCCCGGCCGGGGACGCGTGAGCGGCCGGTTGCGCGCGATCTCCTTCTCGGCACCCACGTCGTCGGAGGCGGCATACGCCTCCTCGGTGACCGGCTCGGGGCTCATCACCGTCTCCCACTTGGGCCACTCGGTGTTGCCGACGCGGATGGCGATGGGCGAGCCCAGCGTGATCCCGTGGCGCAGGCCGCCGAGGAACTCCACCTCGTCCTGCTCGAACTTCATCCGCGCTCCGCGGCCGTAGCCGAGCCGGCGCCGGGCCAGGGCCCCCCGGACGTCGGCCGAGGTCACCTCGACGCCGGCCGGCAGCCCTTCGAGCAGGGCCACGAGGGCAGGGCCGTGCGACTCACCGGCCGTCAACCAACGCAACATGGCCCCGATCCTGCCACGCACCGTGGCGCGTCCCGAGGGCCGCCCGGACCGCGGACGCCGACAGCTCGCAATCCTGCCCCCGTCGAGTGACCACTTGTGCACAACCCCGCCCCATGCACAGCCCCGCCCCTCACGTCGAGTGGCCACTTGTGCACACCCCCGCCCCTCACGTCGAGTGGCCACTTGCGCACACCCTCGCCCCGTGCACAACTGGCCACTCGACGGGGTGGACGCACGACACCGCCGGGCAGCCTCCGCGCACACCCCCGCCCCGTGCACAACTGGCCACTCGACGGGGTGGGGAGGCACGGCACTCGACGGGGTGTGGAGGCACGGCAGGCTCTTCAGAGCAGCGGGCGCACCTCCACCAGGAGCGCCACGGCGGCGCCCACGAGCAGCCAGGGCCCGAAGGCCACCGCGTCGCGCCGGCCGGCCCGGCGGAGCAGGACCCGTCCGCCGGCCCACGCACCGCCGAGGAGGAAGGCGGCATACGTCGCGACGACCGGCCCCCACCACGCGAGGTATCCGGTCATGAGGCCGACCAGGCCGGCGAGGGACACGTCCCCGCGCCCGAACCCGCTGCGCAGCAGGGCGGCCAGCAGGGCCAGGGCGAGGTGCAGCAGCCACAGCGCCACCGCGCCGGCGACAGCACGGACCAGAGCCGCCCCGTCGCCGCTCGCGGCCGACGCGAGCGTGAGCTGGACGGCGAGCACCGGGAGCGCCGGGCGCGTGAGGCCGGTCGGCAGGCGGTGCACGTCGACGTCGACCCACAGCAACGCCATCCCGACGGTGGCGAACGTCAGGTATGCCGCCAGCACCGTCCCGTGCGCCACCGTGCCGAACCGCCAGCCGAGCACCGCCCAGACGAGGCCGGTGAGCGGCACGAGGAGGCCCGGGGCGAACGGGAGCGGACGCCCCGCCTCGTCGTCGAGGCGGTAGCCGGCGGTCGCGAGCCGGGTCGCGAGCAGCCGGCCGACGACGGCGCCGAGCAGGGCGACCACGGCCACGAACCACATCGGCGCGCCGGGCGCCTGGGCCCACGTCACGTGCCGGGCCGCACGGTCAGGCCGACGTCGTCCGCGCCGCGGCGAGCGCAGCCCGCATGGCCT
This sequence comes from Intrasporangium sp., assembly GCF_035688975.1. Classification (GTDB taxonomy): domain Bacteria; phylum Actinomycetota; class Actinomycetes; order Actinomycetales; family Dermatophilaceae; genus CALMNV01. The sequence continues at coordinate 32,950 of NZ_DASSMH010000125.1, forward strand.
CGATCGGCGCCGGGCGGCCGGTCATGAGCCGCACCTGGGCACCCGCCTGGTGCAGCAGCATGCCGGTCCCCTCGGCCAGGCGCCAGCCCCGGGCCAGCGCCTCGTCCTCCAGCGGGGTGCGGCCCTCTCCGTAGACGGCGTCGAGGAGGACTGGCCGCTCGGCACGCGCGCCCACGACGGGCAGGTCGCCCAAGCCACCGACGGCCTGCGGCGGCACGGTGCTGACGAGCACGTCGACCGGCACCCACTCCCCCATGCCGACGACCGCCACCCGTACCCCGGCTGCCCGCGCCTGGGCGACGGTCTCGGGGCGGGCCCGGTCGCGGACCATGAAGGTGATGGTCCGGCACCCGGCGCCGACGAGCGCGCTGACGGCCGACCGCGCCGTGGCACCGGACCCGAGGACGAGGGCCTTGTCCACGCGGCCGACCCCCGCCTCGCGCAGTGCGGCCCGGAGGCCGTGGACGTCGGTGTTGTGCCCGACCCAGCCCTCCGGCTCGCGCACGAGCGTGTTGACCGCCCCCGTCTCCCTCGCGGCGTCTCCGAGGCGGACGGCCGCGGCGGCCGCGACCTCCTTGAGCGGCATCGTCAGCGACAGGCCGCGCCACTGCGGCCCGAGGCGGGCCAGCTCGGCGGGAAACGTCGACTCGTCCACCTCCCGCCGCTCGTAGCTCCACCCGGTGAGGCCGAGGGCGGCGTATGCCGCCCGGTGCAGGACCGGAGAGAGCGAGTGCCCGATCGGGCGTCCCCAGACCTCGCACCGCATCCGGCTCAGCACTTGCCCTTGTTGGCCTGGCACCACTGCTGGAACAGGGCGACGTTCTGCTCGTGCTCGGCGAACGTCGTCGCGAAGCGGGTCTCCCCCGTCGTGGGGTTGACGGCGACGAAGTACAGCCACGGGCCGGCCACCGGCGCGGCGGCGGCCTTGAGGGCGCTCTCTCCCGGGTTGCCGATGGGGCCGGCGGGCAGCCCGACCACCTTGTAGGTGTTGTAGGGGCTGCTCGACGCCCGTGCGGCGTCGGTGGTCGTGATGGTGCGGCTGCCGACGGCGTAGCTGACCGTGGAGTCGAGCTGCAGGGACATCTTGGCGGCCAGCCGGTTCTCGATGACCCGGGCCACCTTGGGCCGGTCCTGCTCCCGCCGGGCCTCCGCCTCGACGATGCTCGCAACGGTGACGACGTGCTCCATCCGCGCCGGGGTCACGCCGAGGGCGGAGAGCCGTTTGACGGAGGCCGCCACCATGGCCTTGAGGTGGGACGCCGCGGTGGTGTCCGGGTCGAAGGTGTAGCTGGCCGGGAAGAGGTAGCCCTCGACGTTGCCCTTGGCGGCGGCGGGCAGGCCCAGGGCCGCCGCGTCCTTGGCCGCCCGCTCGTAGTCGGCGACGGCCAGCCCGGTCTGGGCGGACAGCTTGGCGTAGACCTCCTTGGCCCAGAGCCCCTCGGGTATGACGACGGAGGTGGTCACCCGGTTCTTGGCCTCGACGAGGACGGCCACCACGTCGCTGGCAGCCATCTGCTTGCGCAGCGCGTAGACGCCCGGCTGGATCGAGGTGCTCTTGTCGTTCGCGCTGGCGGCGTCGAGATAGGCCTTGGCGGTCTTGACGACCCCCGCCTCGACGAGCCTCCGTCCGATGGCAGCGCCGGTGTCGCCCTCCTCGACCCGGACCCGCACGTCCCCGGCGCCGGGCCCTGGGTAGTCGTTGGACTCGAGGATGCCGCCGACGACGGGACGCAGGACGTTGAAAGCGGCATACGCGCCGGCGCCGACGACGAGGAGGGCCACCAGGATGACCGCGAGCCGGCGCCGCGGGTGGGGACGCCCGGACCGGCGGCGCCCGCCCCGATCCCGGCTGCCCACGGAGGACGGCGCGTGGGCCTCGGGCGCGTGGTCGTCGTGCTCGTGGCCCGTCTCGTGCTCGCCGGAGTCGCCGAAGATCGACGAGTCGAGGTGGTCCTTCATCGCCGGCGCTCCTTCTTCCGTGCTGCGCGGGCGGCCCCGACGGCCTCACCCGGTGGCCTGCCCGACGCCGCTTCCGCGTCGATGGCGAACTGCAGGATGAGCACGGCCGCCGCCTGGTCGACGACCGACCGCTGCCCACGCCCGGGGACCCCACTCTCGCGCAGTCTCCGGTGAGCGTCCACGGTGGTCAGGCGCTCGTCGACGAGCCGCACGGGCACCGGCTCCACGCGGGAGGCCAGCGACGCGGCATACTCGCGCGCCAGTCGAGCAGCCTCCCCCTCCTTGCCGGAGAGCAGCAACGGCAGCCCGACGACGACCTCGACGGCCGCCCGGTCCCGGACGATCTGGGCGATCTCGCCGAGATCGGTCCGGTCCCGCTCGTCGCGGGCAAGGGTCGCGACCGGGCTCGCGAAGGTGCCCGACGGGTCCGACGCGGCGAGCCCGACGCGGGCCCTGCCCACGTCCACGCCGATCCGCACCCCGGTCCGCACGGTCATCCCGGCGCCGGTCACGCAGCCCGGCTGCGCAGCTGGTCCTCGACCGCGCCGAGGGCGAGCGAGACCTTGGCCACGTCGGTGCCGCCGCCCTGGGCGATGTCGTCCTTGCCGCCGCCGCCGCCGCCGAGCAGCGAGGCCGCGACCTTGACGTAGGCGCCCGCCTTGACCCCGGCCTCCCGGGCCCGGGCGTTCGTCGCGACGATGACCAGCGGCCGCCCCGCCATCACGGAGGCCATCGAGACGAGGACCGGGCGGTCGTTGCCGAGGCGTCCGCGGACGTCGAGCACGAGGGCCCGCAGGTCCTCGGCGGCGACGCCCTCGCCCGCGTCGTGGCTGACGAAGGTCACCCCGCCGATGTCGCGGGCGGACGCCACCAGCCCGGCGGCGGCCCCGAGCACCTGGGCCTGCTTGACCGCCGCGATCTCCTTCTCGGCGTCGCGCAGCCGGGACAGGATGCCGGAGATCCGCTCCGGCAGCTCCTCTGGGCGGGCCTTGACGATGTCGGTGAGCTGCCCGACGATGGCGTGCTCGCGGGCGAGGAAGCCGTAGGCGTCGGCGCCGACCAGCGCCTCGACGCGCCGCACGCCGGAGCCGATGGAGGACTCGCCGAGGAGCTTGACGACGCCGAGCTGCCCGGAGCGCTGGGCGTGGGTGCCGCCGCAGAGCTCTCGGGCCCAGTCGCCGACCGAGACCACGCGCACCTCGTCGCCGTACTTCTCGCCGAAGAGCGCCATGGCCCCGATGTCGCGCGCCTCCTGCTGGGTCATGACCTCCGCGTGCACCGGGAGGTCGTCGAGGAGCAGGGCGTTGACCTTGGCCTCGACATCGGACAGGACGCTCGGGGGCACCGCCTGCTGCGCAGTGAAGTCGAAGCGGAAGCGGCCGGGAGCGTTCTCCGAGCCTGCCTGCGTGGCGGTCTCGCCGAGCGCCTCGCGGATCGCCTTGTGCACCATGTGAGTTGCGGTGTGCGCGCGCGAGATCGACCGGCGGCGAGCGATGTCCACCTTGGCGTGGGCGAGCTCGCCACTCGCGACTTCCCCGTGCACGACCGTCGCCCGGTGCACGACGAGGCCGGAGATCGGCTTCTGCACGTCACGGACCTCGACGAGAGCGCCGCCGGCCAGCTCGATGCGGCCACCGTCGGCGAGCTGGCCGCCGCCCTCGGCGTAGAAGGGGGTGCGGTCGAGGACGAGCTCGATCTCCTCGCCGGCGCTCGCCGACTCGACGTGGCTGTCGCCCCGGACGATCCCGACGACGCGGGCCTCGCTCACGACCTCGTCGTAGCCGGTGAACTCCACCTCGCGGCCGAGCGAGTCCGCCACGGAGCGGTAGGCGCCCGTGTCGCCGTGGGCGCTCTTCTTCGCCTTGGCATCGGCCTTGGCCCGGTTCCGCTGCTCGGCCATGAGGCGGCGGAAGCCCTGCTCGTCGACGCTGACCCCCTGCTCGGCGGCCATCTCGAGGGTGAGGTCGATGGGGAACCCGTAGGTGTCGTGGAGGGTGAAGGCCTGCTCGCCGCTCAGGCGCCGCTCGCCGTCCGGCACCGCCTTGACCCGGCTCACCGCGGTGTCGAGGATCGTCGTGCCGGAGGCGAGCGTGCGCCGGAAGGCCTCCTCCTCGGCATACGCCACCTGGCTGATCCGCTCGAAGTCGGTGCGCAGCTCGGGATAGGACTGGCTCATCCGCTCCATGCTCACCGGGAGCAGGTGCGGCAGGGCCGGCTCGTCGACGCCGAGCAGGCGCATCGAGCGCACGGCCCGGCGCAGCATCCGGCGCAGCACGTAGCCGCGGCCCTCGTTGCCCGGGGTGACGCCGTCGCCGATGAGCATGAGGGAGGTGCGCACGTGGTCGGCCACCACCCGCAGCCGCACGTCGTCGGGATGGCTCTGCGCGGCGACGTGGATGTGGCTAGCGCCATAGGTCTTTCCCGCCATCTCGGCGGCCTTGTCGAGGACGGGGAAGACCTCGTCGATCTCGTAGAGGTTGTCGACGCCCTGGAGGATGCTCGCGACCCGCTCGAGGCCCATCCCGGTGTCGACGTTGCGCGCCGGCAGCGGGCCGCGGACGTCGAAGTCCTCCTTGGCCCGCACCGCGGACAGCTCGTACTGCATGAAGACGAGGTTCCAGATCTCCATGAACCGGTCCTCGTCGACGGCCGGCCCGCCGTCGCGGCCGTACTCGGGGCCGCGGTCGACGAAGACCTCGCTGCACGGGCCTCCGGGGCCCGGAATGCCCATGTGCCAGTAGTTGTCCTTGCGCCCGCGTCGCACGATCCGCTCGCGCGGGATGTCGGTCAGCTCGAGCCAGAGCGCGGCCGCCTCGTCGTCGTCCTCGTAGACGGTCGCCCAGAGCTTGTCGGGGTCGAGCCCGTAGCCCCCCCGCGGCTGCGGCGTCGTGAGCAGCTCCCAGGCATAGGCGATGGCGCCCTCCTTGAAGTAGTCACCGAAGGAGAAGTTGCCGTTCATCTGGAAGAACGTGCCGTGCCGGCTCGTCTTGCCGACCTCCTCGAGGTCGGGGGTGCGCACGCACTTCTGGACCGACGTGGCCCGCTGCCACCGCGGCGTCTCCTGGCCGACGAAGTAGGGCACGAACGGCACCATCCCGGCCGCGACGAAGAGCAGGTTGGGGTCGTCGAAAGGCAGCGGGGCGCTCGGCACGACGGTGTGTCCCCGGCCCTCGAAGAAGGAGAGCCAGCGACGCCTGATCTCGGCGGTTTCCATGAGTGGTCGCGTCCTTGGGTGGTCGTGCGGGCGTGCGGGGAGAAGGGCGCCGGGCGGTCGACCGGCCAAGGGCCCACCCTAGCCGACGGGGACCGGACCACCCCATCCTCGGTATGCCGCCGACCGCCGGCCACGTCGTGGCGGGCGGCCGGCATACGGATGCGGTCACACGGTCCAGTCAGGCGGTCTGGTCGACGTGCGTGATCACGTTGGGGTTGACCTCCGCGAAGTGGCACGCCGTGACGTGCGGCCGCCTGCCGTCCTCGTGGCCAGGCACCTGGTGGGAGACGAGCGGCGGCTCCTGCGCGGCACAGATCTCCTCGGCCTTCCAGCATCGGGTGCGGAACCGGCACCCGCTGGGAGGGTCGATGGGGCTGGGCACATCCCCGACGAGGCGGATGCGGTCGCGGGTCACGTGCCCGCGCAGGGTCCCCATGTCGGGGGCGGCGGACAGCAGCGCCTGGGTGTACGGGTGCTCCGGGGCGCCGTAGGTCTGCGCCTTGCCCGCCATCTCGACGATCTTGCCGAGGTACATCACGGCGACGCGGTCGCTGAAGTGCCGGACCACCCCGAGGTCGTGGGCGATGAAGATGAAGGCGATGCCGAGGTCACGCCGCAGCTCGTCGAGCAGGTTCATCACCTGGGCCTGGATCGACACGTCGAGCGCGGACACCGGCTCGTCGGCGACGATCACCTTGGGCTCGACCGCGAGCGCCCGGGCGATGCCGATCCGCTGGCGCTGCCCCCCGGAGAACTCCGACGGGTAGCGGTTGTGGTGCTCGGGGTTGAGCCCGACGCGCTCCAGGAGGTCCTGGACGCGGGCCATCTCCTTGCCCTTCGCCAAGCCGTGCACCTGCAGCGGAGTCGAGATGATCGTGCCGACCGTCTGCCGCGGGTTGAGCGACGAGTACGGGTCCTGGAACACCATCTGGATCTCGCGTCGGAAGGGACGCAGCTGCTTCTCGGGCAGGGTGGCGATGTCCGTCCCGTTGAAGATGACCCTGCCGGACGTGGGCTTGTAGAGCCGGGTGATCGCCCGTCCGAGCGTGGACTTGCCGCACCCCGACTCCCCCACGAGGCCAAGCGTCTCGCCCGCGGCCAGCGTGAACGACACGTCGTCGACGGCCTGGACGAGCTGCTTCTTCGCCCACAGGCCCTCGACGCTCTTGACGGGGAAGTACATCTTGAGGTGCTCCACCTCGAGCAGCGGGCGATCCGACGGGACCTGCTGCGTCGACTGCGGGGTCGACTGCGGCGCCGGCTGGCTCGGGTGAGACACGGACGACCACTCCTTCGGGTGTGGGTGGTTGGGCACCGCCGTCATGCGAGCCCCGGCTGGACCTCGGACCGGAAGATCTCCGCGGGGTCCTTGAGGTGACAGCGCGACAGGTCGGGGACTCCGGGGTAGTGGGCCACGAGCTCCGGCAGGACGGTCACGCACGCGTCTCCCTCGACCCGGTCCGGGTAGCGACAGCGCGGGTGGAACGGGCAGCCCGACGGCACGTTGACCAGCGACGGCGGGTTGCCTCGGATGGGACGTAGCTGCTCGGCATCGGCGTTCACCGACGGGATGGACTCGAGCAGTCCCCACGCGTACGGGTGGTTCGGCCGCAGCAGCACCTCCTCCGCGGTGCCGTACTCGACCGCTCGGCCGGCATACATGACGAGGACGTCATCGGCCACCTCGGAGACCACCCCGAGGTCGTGCGTGATCATGATGATCGCGGAGCCGAACTCCTTCTGCAGGTCATTGAGGAGGTCGAGGATCTGCGCCTGGACGGTCACGTCGAGCGCCGTCGTCGGCTCGTCGGCGATGAGCAGCTTGGGGTCGTTGACGAGAGCCATGGCGATCATGGCCCGCTGCCGCATCCCCCCGGAGAACTCGAACGGATACTGGTCGATGCGCCGCTGGGGGTTGGGGATGCCGACCCGGTCGAGCAGCTCCAGGGAGCGCCTGCGCGCCACCGCCCTGGAGACGTTGTGGTGCTCGCGGTAGGCCTCGGAGATCTGCCACCCCACCTTGAAGTACGGGTGCAGGGACGACTGGGGGTCCTGGAAGATCATCGACGCGACCTGGCCCCGGTACTTGCGCATGTCGTTGGAGCTGAGGCCGACGAGCTCGTCCCCGCCCAGCTTGATCGAGCCGGTGATCCTCGTGCGCTTGAGGTCGTGCAGGCCCATGATCGCCATGCTCGACACGCTCTTGCCCGACCCGGACTCGCCCACGATGGCAAGGGTGCGGCCCAGCGGCAGGTCGTAGCTGAGGCCCTGGACCGCCTTGACGACGCCCTCGGCGGTCGGGAACTCCACCCTGAGGTCCCGCACCGACAGGTAGGCCTCGCCGCCCGTGGGAGAGACGGCCCTGCGGGTCCGGGCGACCATCTCGGGCCCGCGCTGGAGGCGGTCAGGCGCTCCCGGCGTCACGGCGGTCGGGGTGGTCTCGGTCATGCAAGCCTCACACGGGGGTCGAGGAAGGAGTAGACGATGTCGACGGCCAGGTTCATGGTCACGAGGACCACCGCACCGATGATCGTGGTCGCCATGATGACGGGCAGGTCGAAGTCCCGGAAGCTGCGCAGCACGAGGTTGCCGAGGCCGTTGAGGCCGAAGATCGACTCAGTGAAGATCGAGCCGACGATGAGCGCCGCGATGTCCAGGCCGTAGATCGTCACGACCGGGGTGATCGCCGAGCGCAGCGCGTGCCGGAAGGCGACCCGACGCTCGCTGAGGCCCTTGGCGCGCGCCGTGCGCACGTAGTCCTCGCTGAGCGACTCGATCATCGACCCGCGGGAGTAGCGCGCGTAGGCCGTGGAGTTGACGAGCCCGAGCACGAGCCAGGGCGTGAGGTAGTTGAGGAACCACTTGACCGGTCCGTCCCCGAAGAACGTTGCGCCGCTCGGCCTGGGCAGCACCTGGAACTGCAGGACGAGGTAGAGGAAGGTGAGCAGGGCCACGACGTAGTAGGGGATGGAGCTGAGGACGAGCGTCGACCCGACGAGCAGCCGGTCGGCCCGCGAGCCCCGGCGCCGCGCCGCCATGGAGCCCATCAGGACACCGAACGTGAAGAAGATGACCGACGCTCCGAGCACGAGGGTGAGCGTGACGGGCAGGGCGTCGAGGACCATCTCGAGGACCGGTCGGTCGTTCTTGTAGGAGTAGCCGAGGCACGGCGCCGCACAGTTGCGGATCACGCCGCCGCTGGCGAAGTCGCGCCCGGCGACGATGCCCTGCAGGTACTCCCACAGCTGCACGAGAATGGGTCGGTCGATGCCGAGGCTCTTCTTGATGTCGTTGTAGCGGTCCGGCGTGCACCTCGCCTCGCCACACACTGCGCCGGCAGGGTCCGTCGGCGCCACGAAGAAGAGGGCGAACGACGCGACGATCGCCGCGAAGACGACGGAGATGGCGCTGGCGATGCGCCGGACGAGGTAGGGCAGCACGGGCGGGTCTCCAGGGTAGGTGGTGCTGAGACCGGGGTCCGGTGGGCGGAGACGCCCCGCCCACCGGACCTCGTCAGTCGGTGACCTTCTTCACTGCTTGACGTAGAGCTGCGTGAAGATCGGCAGGCCCTGGGTCGGGTCGTTCTGGGCTGCACCGATCTTGGAGCCCGCGAGGTAGGCCGCCTTGTCGTAGTAGAACGGCAGCGCCGGCAGGTACGTCTCCAGGATGTACTTGTCGAGCTCGCCCCACTTCGCCGGCTGCTCCTCGATCGGCAGCTTGCTGATGGCGTCGATCTTCTGGTCCAGCGCCGGGTCGCTCAGCTGCCCGATGGAGTTCTTCGCCGGGATCGAGCTGCTCTTGAAGAGCACCGGGAACCACGAGGAGCCGCTCGGCCAGTCCGAGCACCAGCCGCGGGGGGACCACAGCATGTTGATCGGGTTGGGTGCCGGGTCGTACTTGTTCGTGTAGGACCGGAGCTTCGCCTTGGGCACACCGATCGGCTTGACGGTGAAGCCGGCCTTCTCCAGCATCTGCTGGCGGAAGGCGGAGACCTTCGTCGCGGTCTGGCTGTCGTTGGAGTAGTACCACGCGAGCGTGAAGCCCTTGCCGCCCGTGGCGGCCATGAGGGCCGCCTTGGCGGCGGCCGGGTCGCCCTTGCCCTTGCCGTTGAGGTTGGGCAGCTCGAACTTGGTGTAGCCCGGCACGGCCGGCGGCAGGATCGTCGAGGCGGGCTGGGTGCTGATCGGGGTGTTGCCGGAGACCTTGTTCATCCCCTCCCAGTCGTAGGCCATGGCGATGGCCTTGCGGACGGGGAGCGGGATCTTGCGCGTGTCCAGCTGCTCCACGATGGTGCAGGGGCTCTCCCCGGTGATGAGCTGGCTCTTCTTGTCGGGCGTGACCGAGGGCACGACCGTGGCGTCGATGGCGTCGACCTCCATGGAGGTGGCGTCCTGTCCCTGGCCGAGCAGGACCTGCTTCTGGGCGGTGACCGCGTCACCCCCCCACTTGAAGTGGAAGCCGTCGACGTACTGGTGGCGCACCGGGTCGGTGCTGGCGTCCCAGTTGGGGTTCTTGACGAGCTTGAGCTCCTGGCCGGCCGTGTAGCTCTGCCACATGTAGGGGCCGGTCGTCATCGGGCTCTTGTCGTAGTTCTGCTTCGTGTCCTTCCCCTTGGGGATGGGGGTGAACATCGTGAAGGCACCGAAGAAGGGCAGGTCGGGGAACGGCTTGGCGAGGTGGATGACGAGCGTGTTGTCGTCGGGCGTCTCCACCCCCGAGTAGGTGTCTCCCGAGGTGTACGGGCCCTTGTACTTGTCCGCGTCCTTGAAGTAGTCCAGCTGGTACGTCGGGCCGGCGTCGTAGATGTCGTGGGCGAAGGAGCGCTTGACGGCGTAGGCGATGTCCTGGGCCTTCACCTCGGAGCCGTCCTGGTACTTGATCCCCTTCTTGATCTTGAAGGTCCACGTCAGCCCGTCGGCCGAGGCCTTGCCCAGGTCCTCGGCGAGGTCGGGCACGAGCACCGGCTTGCCACCCCGGATGTCGAACTGGGTCAGCGTCCGGTAGGTCAGCTTGCCGATCTGGAACCCGTCGACGTAGTAGATGTTCGTCGGGTCGAACGTGTCGGGAGTCGACTCCTCGAGGACGGTGATCGTGCCGCCCTTCTGCGCGCCCGGGATCTCCTTGGCCGGCCCCTTGGCGGTGGCGTCGCTCACCTGCGACTGGGCGCCACCGATGTTGTCACCCCCCGTGCTCCCACCGGTGCTCTGCCCGGACGGCGCGGCGCAGGCGGCAAGCCCCACCAGGCCGGCGGCGGCGATGGCAGACACGCCCCTTCTTGGAACCATTGAGTCTCTCCTTCACAGTTACTACTTGGCCACGCCGCACGGTCAGCGGCGAGTTCTGGGGTCGAACGCGTCCCGCACGCTGTCCCCGAGCCATGAGAGGGCAAGGGTGAGGACCGAGACGCTGAAGACCGGGATCCACAGGTAGAGCGGGTCCACGGAGTAGTAGTTCTGGGCACGCGAGATGAGCTGTCCCCAGGACGGGATCGGGTCGATGAGGCCGACCCCGAGGAACGAGAGCCCGGCCTCGGCGACGATGTAGGCGGGCACGGCGAGGCTGAACTGGATGACGATCGGGGCCACGAGGTTGGGCAGCAGCTCCCGCGCGAGCGTGCGCCTCGTCGGCACGCCGAGGACCTTCGCGGCCTGGACGAACTCGCGCTCGCGCAGCGAGAGCACCTCGCCGCGGATCAGCCGCGCCAGGCTCGCCCATCCGAAGAACGCGAGCACGCCGATGAGCGAGAAGAACCGGATGTTCGCGTTGTCCTCGGCGCTCACCACCTCGATGCCGCCCTTGATGCTGACGATGATCGGGACGACGGCGATGGCGATCAGCAGGTAGTTGAGGGAGAGCACGAAGTCGACGACCCAGCTGATGACGCGATCGACCCAGCCGCCGAGGAAGCCGGAGAGCAGGCCCATGGTGACGCCGACCACCGACGTGATGGCGGAGGCCACGAAGGCGATCGTGAGGCTGGGCCGGGCGCCATAGGCCCACTGCGCGAAGAGGTCACGGCCGGTCGCAGGCTCCACCCCGAACCAGTGGGAGGAGGTGGGCCCGATGACCGGCAGCAGGTAGGCGTCGACCAGGTCGGTGTTGAAGTCCGCGTAGTTCTGACCCTCGATCGCGGACAGCACCGGGGCCAGGACGGCCACGAGGATGAAGAACACGACGACCCCCAGGCAGGCCATCGCCATCTTGTCCCTGCGGAGCCGGCCCAGCGCGATCTGCGAGGGCGACCGGCCGGGTGGGTGCTTCTCGGGCGGGCGCGACGGATCGACGAGAGGCGCGCTCACCTCCGCCTGGATCTCGGCCGCAGCGCCCGACAGCGTGCTCAACGGGTGCCTCCGTCCTCGGGGGATCTGGTCACGATGCGTGATGGTGAGCCGAACTCGACGTCCCTCCGGGCAGCACGACCACGGCGCCTTCGATCCCTCAGGACGCCGTCACATTGCCACACGCTCGGGCCCCGTCCAAGGATCACGACCCCGTTGGATGACAAATCGTTACCGGACTTCACGTTTGGTCCCCGCGCATCGCCGGTCAGAGTCCGAATTGCGCGCAGATCATCCGCCCGACGGCCCCCCGCCCAGCCGGTCCTTCAGCCATCCGAGCCGCACGCGCAGGCGCTCCTCGAACCCCCTGCCCGTGGGCCGGTAGTAGTCGGTGCGTCCGGCCAGGTCGTCCGGGAGGTACTGCTGCGCGGCCACCGCGTCCGGCTCGTCGTGGGCGTAGCGGTAGCCCACCCCGTGGCCGAGACGCTCGGCACCGGCATACCCGCTGCCCCGCAGGTGCGCCGGGACCGCGCCGCCGCGCCCGGCGCGCACGTCGGCGATGGCCTCGTTGATCCCGACGTATGCCGCGTTCGACTTGGGCGCGAGGCAGTTGTGGACGACCGCCTGGGCGAGGATGATCCGCGCCTCGGGCATGCCGATGGAGGCGACGGCATGCATGGCCGCGACTGCGGTCTGCAGCGCCGTCGGGTCGGCCATGCCGACGTCCTCGCTCGCGGCGATGACGATGCGCCGGGCGAGGAACCGGGGGTCCTCACCCGCCTCGAGCATGCGGGCGAGGTAGTGCAGGGCGGCGTCGACGTCGCTGCCGCGCATCGACTTGATGAGCGCGCTCGCCACGTCGTAGTGCTGGTCCCCGGCCCGGTCGTAGCGCACGGCTGCCTGGGCCACGGCCTGTTCGACGTGGGCGAGGGTGATCGCGACGGGACCGGCGGCCACGGTGCCGGCCGGCAACGCGTCGAGGGCGACGCCGGCCGCGGCCTCGAGCGCGGTCAGCGCACGCCGGGCGTCACCGCCGGAGATCCGCACGAGGTGCGCGACGGCGTCCTCGTCGAGCGTGTGCGCCCCGGCGAACCCTCGCTCGTCGGACAGTGCGGCGCGCACGACGTCCTCGATGTCGGCATCGGACAGCGACCCGAGGGTGACGAGCACCGAGCGGGACAGCAGGGGGGCGATGACGGAGAAGGACGGGTTCTCCGTGGTCGCCGCGACGAGGATGACGGTCCGGTTCTCGACGCCGGGCAGCAGCGCGTCCTGCTGTGCCTTGGTGAACCGGTGGATCTCGTCGAGGAAGAGGACCGTCTGGCGGCCGTAGAGATCCCGCTCGCCGACCGCCGACTCCATGACCGACCGGACGTCCCGGACTCCGGCCGTGACGGCGGAGAGCTCGACGAAGCGCCGGTCGGCGGCCGTCGCGACGAGGTGGGCGAGCGTCGTCTTCCCCGTGCCCGGCGGCCCCCAGAGGATGGCCGACAGCGGCCCGGCCGCCCCGCCTGAGCCCTCGATGAGCCGGCGCAGCGGGCTGCCGGGCCGCAGGACTGCCGACTGGCCACGGACCTCCTCGAGCGTGCGGGGGCGCATCCGCACCGCGAGCGGCGCGGCGCCCGCGGCGGCGGGCTGCCTCTCCCGCTCGGCGGCCCCCGCGGCACCGAACAAGTCGTCGGACGTCACTGTGGAAGGCTATCTCCGTGCCTGCGGCCCCGACTTCCGACCCGTCCGCGCGACGGACCACCCTGTCCAGGCTGGGCGGAGCCATCGGCCGCCACCCGGTCTCGTGGATCGCCGGCTGGCTCGTCCTCGCGGTGGCCGCCTTCGCCGTCGCGGTCGGGGGCGTCACGGGCGAGTCGCTCTTCGACCGGCTGCAGTCCGGGGAGCCGAGCGTGGAGGGCCAGTCCCAGCAGGCGCGCGCCATCATCGCCGCCATGCAGCCGAGGGGCGAGAGCCTGCTGCTCCAGGTCGACGGAGCACCGCTCACGGATGCGGCGGCGGTGCGGGCCGCGGCCGCCGCGACGGCCCGGGTGGGCTCGGTCCCGGGAGTGGCGGCCGTCCGGTCCCCGCTGCTCGCTCCCGGCGGCCTCACCGATCCCGCAGTCGCACCCCTCCTCGCCGGGGGCAGCCCGGCCGCGGGACGCTTCGCCACGGTCGTCGAGTTCGACAAGGACCTCGACGGGCAGGCGCAAGAGGCAGCGACGGCCGCCGCCGAGCAGGGACTCGACGAGGTGGTGCGGGCGCTGCCCGGCGCGACGGGATCGTTCGGCAGCACCGACCGGGTCGTCTCGGCCATCACCGGCACCGTGGAGCGGGACCTCGTCCGTGGCGAGGGCATCGCGCTGCCGCTGACGTTCGTCGTGATGCTCTTCATCTTCGGGGGCCTCGTCGCGGCCGGCCTGCCCATCGTCGGGGCCGTCGTCGCCATCGGCGGGGCGCTGCTGGCCCTCTTCGGCTTCTCGCACCTGCTGGGCCTGGACGCCACCGTGGTCAACATCGTCACGCTGCTCGGCCTCGGGCTGTCGATCGACTACGGCCTGCTCACCGTGAGCCGCTTCCGTGAGGAGCTCGCCGTCCCGCGCGGTCACCGGTCGTTGCGCCGTGCCGACGTCGTGGCGGCGACCGAGCGCACGCTGGCGACCGCCGGGCGCACCGTCCTCTTCTCGGGCGTCACCGTGGCCATCGCCCTGTCCGGCCTGCTCGTCTTCGAGGCCGAGATCATGAAGGCGATCGGTCTCGCCGGGGTCAGCGTCGTGCTCGTCGCCATGCTCGTGGCGGTCACCCTCGTGCCGGCCCTCGCGGTGCTCGGCGCCCGGCGCCTGGCCCGGAGAGGGCCGGGCCGCGAGACCGACGAGGGGGCGTTCTCCGCGCTCGCCCGCTCGGTGCAGCGGCGCCCGGTCGCCGTCATCGCCGTGGTGGCCGCCGCGCTCGTCGCCCTGGCCCTGCCCACCCTGTCGATGCGGCTGGCATCCTCGGGGACGCACCTGCTCCCGGTGGAGGCCCAGCAGCGGGTCTTCTTCGACCGCCTCGCGACCGACTACCCCGCCCTGTCGAGCCCCGACGTGATGGTCGTGGCGCGCAGCGAGGACACCGCGGCGGTGACCAGCTGGGCCGCAGACCTCGACTCGATGGCGGGGGTCTCGTCCGTGGCGGTGCGGCCGCTCGGCACGGCATACCAGCTCGTCAGCGTGGCGGTCGACGGCCAGCCCTCCTCCGACGACGCACAGCGGGTCGTGACGCACGTGCGGGAGTCGGGCGCGCCCTTCCAGACCTGGGTGACGGGCGAGGCGGCCGGGCAGATCGACTTCCTCGCGTCGATGAACCACGGGGCCCCGTATGCCGTGGGGCTCGTCGTCCTCGGCACCGTCGTGCTGCTCTTCCTCATGACGGGGTCCCTGGTCATCCCCGCCAAGGCGCTGCTGCTCAACGTCATCTCGCTCGGGGCCGCGCTCGGGGTGGTCGTGTGGGTCTTCGAGGACGGCCACCTGCAAAGGCTGCTCGGTTTCTCCTCCGTCGGCGCGGTCGAGTCGATGGTGCCGTTCCTCGTGCTGGCGTTCGGCTTCGGCCTGTCGATGGACTACGAGGTGTTCCTGCTCTCCAGGATCGCGGAGTTCCACTCGTCCGGCGTGCCGAACGACCGGGCGGTCGCGCTGGGGCTGCAGCGCACCGGCCGGATCATCACGTCGGCCGCGCTGCTCATCGTCATCGTCTTCGCCGGCTTCGTCGTGGGGGACATCCTCATCATCAAGGAGATGGGCGTCGCCCTCGTGTCGGCCATCCTCATCGACGCGACGCTCGTGCGGATGCTCCTCGTCCCCGCCACGATGACGCTCCTCGGGCGGTGGAACTGGTGGGCGCCGGGGCCCCTGCGGCGGCTGCACGCCCGCTTCGGGATCGCCGAGTGACGGCCCAGCTCCTCCGGCACGAGGGTTTCGCGGCGCTGCTCGCGGAGACGGGGGACCACCCGTTCGTGCGCTACGACGTGTCGCCCGCCCTCGCGACCACGTGGTGGCAGGTCCGGGACGCGGTCGCCTTCCGCCGCACCGGACACCGGGGCCACGCCTCGTGGACCGTGCTGGGCAGCGACGAGGGCGTGGCCGCGGTCGTCCACGCCCTGCCCGGGCTGCTGCGGGAGCAGGGGCCGGTGCGACCCGGCCGCGCCGGGCACGACGGCCGGGCCGGGCACGACGGCCGGGTCGGGCGACGCCCGGCCTCCGTCTCGGTCCCGCAGCACCTCGAGCCGCTGCTGCACGAGCGCTTCCGGGTCTCCGGAGGCGGCGACTGGGAGTGGTTCTTCACCACGCAGGCGCCGGCCGAGGTGGACTCGGCCGAGACGGTCGTCCCGCTCGACCACGTGGCGCGGCGCGACGAGGTGGCGGCGTTCCTCGCCGCACACTCGCCGACCGCCGACACCCAGCCGGGCGGCCCCGAGTGGTGGTTCGCCGTCGAGTCCCCGGGCCACGGGCTGCGGGCGGTCACGGCATACGGCCTGACGGGGTCCGGCGCCCCGATCCTCTCCTCCGTCGCCGTCGACTCCGCCGCGCGAGGTCGCGGGCTCGGACGCCGGATCGTGGGGACCGTCACCCGGCTCGCGGTCCACGAGCGCGGGGTCTGCACCCTCGCGATGTACTCCTCCAACGCCGGGGCTCGCGCGCTCTACCGGTCGCTCGGCTACACCTGCCCGGTGGCGTGGGCGAGCCGGGCCGTGCTGCCCCTTCCGTGAGCGCGGCGGCTCAGGCCGGCACGCCCTTCGGCTCGGCGCTCGACTCGCCCCGCGGCTCGGGCACCGCGTCCACCCCGGCCTCGCGGCGCTGCTCGGCGGTGATGGGGGCCGGTGCCGCGGTGAGCGGGTCGTATCCGCCACCCGACTTGGGAAAGGCGATGACCTCGCGGATCGACTCGGCGCCCGAGAGCAGGGCCGTGATCCGGTCCCAGCCGAAGGCGATGCCGCCGTGCGGCGGCGCCCCGTAGGCGAAGGCATCGAGCAGGAAGCCGAACTTCTCCTCGGCCTCCTCGTGCGAGATGCCCATGACCTCGAAGACCCGCTCCTGGACCTCGCGCCGGTGGATACGGATCGAGCCGCCCCCGATCTCGTTGCCGTTGCACACGATGTCGTAGGCGTAGGCCAACGCCGAGCCGGGGTCCGTGTCGAAGGTGTCCTCGGACTCGGGCTTGGGAGACGTGAAGGCGTGGTGGACGGCCGTCCACGCGCTGTAGCCCAGCGCGACGTCGCCGGAGGCGGTGGCGTCGGCGGCCGGCTCGAAGAGCGGTGCGTCGACCACCCAGAGGAACGACCACGCCGACTCGTCGATGAGGCCGCAGCGGCGGCCGATCTCCAGGCGCGCGGCCCCGAGCAGCGCGCGAGCCGCCTTGGCCGGGCCGGCCGCGAAGAAGATGCAGTCCCCCGGCGCGGCCCCGACGTGGGCGGCAAGCCCGGCCCGCTCGGCGTCGGTGAGGTTCTTCGCGACCGGACCGCCGAGGGTGCCGTCCTCCTGGACGAGGACGTAGGCCAGGCCCTTGGCCCCGCGCTGTCGCGCCCACTCCTGCCAGGCGTCGAGCTGCTTACGCGGCTGCGCGGCACCACCGGGCATGACGACGGCGCCGACGTGCTCGGCCCGGAAGACGCGGAAGGTCGTGTCGGCGAAGTAGCTGGTGCAGTCGACGAGCTCGTGACCGAAGCGCAGGTCGGGCTTGTCCGTGCCGTAGCGCGCCATCGCCTCGGCATACGTCATCCGCGGCAAGGGCGCCTGCAGCTCGACCCCGATGAGGCGCCACAGCGCTGCGAGGATCTCCTCGCTGAGAGCGATGACGTCGTCCTGCTCCACGAACGACATCTCGACGTCGAGTTGGGTGAACTCTGGCTGCCGGTCGGCCCGGAAGTCCTCGTCGCGGTAGCAGCGCGCGATCTGGTAGTAGCGCTCCATCCCCGCCACCATGAGCAGCTGCTTGAACAGCTGCGGACTCTGGGGCAGGGCGTACCACGTGCCCGGGCGCAGGCGGGCCGGCACGAGGAAGTCGCGCGCGCCCTCCGGGGTGGAGCGGGTCAGCGTCGGCGTCTCGATCTCGACGAAGTCGTGCCGCCCCAGGACCTCGCGTGCCGCGGCGTTGACCTTGGAGCGGAGCCGGAGCGCGGCGCCCTGCGCGGGGCGGCGCAGGTCGAGGTAGCGGTACTTCAGCCGGGCCTCCTCCCCCACGCTCACCCGCTCGTCGATCTGGAACGGCAGCGGGGCCGAGGGGTTGAGGATCTCGAGCTGCCCGGCGACGACCTCGATCTCGCCCGTGGGCAGCTCCGGGTTGGCGTTGCCCTCGGGTCGCTCGCGCACCTCCCCGGTGACCCGGACGCAGTACTCGTTGCGCACGTCGTGCGCGCCGCCCTGGGCCAGCACCTCGTCGCGGGCGACGACCTGGACCACCCCGGAGCCGTCCCGCAGGTCGAGGAAGGCCACGCCGCCGTGGTCGCGGCGCCGGGCCACCCAACCGGCGAGGACAACCGTGTGGCCGACATGGCCGTTGCTGCCGGCGCGGAGCGTGCCGGCCTCGTGACTGCGGAGCACTGGGGGTCCTTCCAAGGAGATGACGGGGGGCATGGCGTATGCCGTGGCAGCCGCACCGTGGCAGCCGAACGCGGTGACGCCGGACGGGCACCGACCGCCAATCCTACGGCGTGCGCCCGCCGCCCCCCTCCACCTCGAGTGGCCACTTCCGCGCACCCGGGGGCCCCCGCCCACCTCGAGTGGCCACTTCCGCACACCCCCGGCCGCCCCCGCCCACCTCGAGTGGCCACTTCCGCACCCCCCCGGCCGCCCCCGCCCACCTCGAGTGGCCACTT
>NZ_DASSMH010000126.1:0-3435 GCF_035688975.1 Intrasporangium sp.
GAGAACGCCAAGAAGATCAACAAGCTCATCCGCGACGAGGGCCCCAAGGGCGTCAAGTCGCAGATCCAGGGCGACGAGCTGCGCGTCACGAGCAAGTCCCGCGACGACCTCCAGGCCGTCCAGCGCATGCTCCAGGCGGCGGACCTCGACGTGGCCCTGAGCTTCACCAACTACCGCTGACCCGTCACCCGAGCCCTGCGCCGACCTGACCGACCCGCGGGCGTCCCACCCGCACATCTGTATGCCGCCCACCGGGCCCGGGTGGGCGGCATACGTCTGCCTGTGCCCCCCTCCACGTCGAGTGGCCACTTTCGCGCGCCCCCGGGCCTCATCGCCGTCATCCCGTTGGCCTCTAGCAATTTGGCGTGCCCGGGAGTCCACTGGGAGATGGCAGAGGAGTTGAGTCGCATGCGGCCTCGAGACGTCATGCCCATCGTGGAAAGCCACACAACCGCGGGAGGAGCGCTCGCCTCGGTGCGCGGCCGACCAGGGCGGCCGCTTCTGGCGGCCCTCGCGGCCCTGGCGCTGGCGCTCGGCCTCCTTCCCTGGTCGGCCGCACCTTCGCGGGCGGCCACCCTCAACGGGCACGACATCTCGTGGCCGCAGTGCCCCACCTCCGTCGGCGGCTTCGGCCTGCCGATGCCGCCCACCTCGACCCAGTTCGTGATCGTCGGCCTGACCCGGGGGCTGCCCTTCACCGAGAACCCGTGCCTCGCCTCCCAGCTCGCCTGGGTGCGCAGCAACGGCAAGCCCGCGCACGCCTACACGATGGCCGCCTTCCCGACCGCCGCGCAGCTCACCACCTACGGCTCCCGCGGCCCGTGGTCGGCCAGCTCCCGCGCCGGGCAGCTGTCCAACGTCGGCTATGCGGAGGCGGCGTTCGCCGTCGCCAGCCTCCGCACCGTCGGCTTCACCCCCCCGGTCGTCTGGATCGACGTCGAACCGCGCAGCGCCCAGCCGTGGCCGACCGCCACCACGGCGCAGCAGCGGGAGAACCGTTACGTCGTCGAGGGGCTCATGCGGGGGCTGCGGGACGCGCGGTTCGCCTACGGCCTCTACTCCTTCCTCTCCGGCTGGCAGTCCATCACCGGCTCGTGGCGGCTGCCGGGCGTGCCCGTGTGGGCCACCGCAGGACGCCTGGACTACCCGACCGAGGCGCTGGACCGCTGCCGACAAGCCAGCTTCAGCGGTGGTCGGGTCTACCTTTCGCAGTGGTACGACGACGTGCGCGACTACGACCTCACGTGTGACCCCTACGCGTTCACGCCGCTGCCCGTCCCGGCGTCCACGCTGTCGAACTCGACGGCCGACTTCAACGGTGACTGGAACAACGACGTCCTCGCCCGAGTGGGTGCCACGGGAGACCTGCGGCTGTATGCCGGGAACGGCCGCGGCACGCTCGCCCCCGGCATACGGATCGGCACCGGCTGGAGCATCTTCAACGCCCTCGACACCCCCGGCGACGTCAACGGCGATGGCCCGCTCGACGTCCTCGCACGCGAGAGGGTGACGGGAGACCTCTGGCTCTACCCGGGCGACGGCACCGGCGGCTGGCGCTCCCGGGTGCGGGTCGGCACCGGGTGGAACGTCTTCGACACCGTCGTCGGTCCGGGGGACTTCACCGGCGACCAGCGGGTGGACCTCCTGGCCAGGGAGACCGCGACGGGCAACCTGTGGCTCTACCCGGGCAACGGGCTCGGCGCCTGGCTGCCCCGGGTGCGAGTCGGCACCGGGTGGAACAGCTTCGACCCGGTCCTCGGCGTGGGCGACGTCACCGGCGACGGCGCGACCGACGTGCTGGCGCGGGAGACCGCCACGGGCTCCCTGTGGCTCTACCCCGGCAACGGCTCGGGTGGCTGGCTCCCCCGGGTGCAGGTCGGCACCGGCTGGCAGGGCTTCTCCGCGCTCGCGGCCCCGGGAGACCTCAACGGCGACCGGATTCCGGACGTCCTCGCCCGCGACGGGACCGGTGCCCTGTGGCTCTACCCGCGCAGCCCGAGCGGCGGCTGGCTGCCCCGGACTCAGGTCGGCTGGGGCTGGGACGTCATCGACGCGATCCTCTGACCGGCGTAGGCCGCCGCCCGTGCGGCGATCAGGCGGCGAGGTCGGCCAGGTCGGCGATGACCGCTCGCGCGAGCGGCCACCAGAACAGGTGCCCGCAGAGCGCGGCATACTCGCGCGGCGGAGCCCACCGCGTCGCCCGTATGCCGTCGTCGCCCGAGGAGAGCGCCGGCGCACGGCCTTCGAGCTCGGCCCGGAAGACCTGCAGGTAGGGAGCACCCACCGGGATCGGGTTGTCGGGAGTCAGCGGCGTGAACCGCTCGTAGCCGCAGACGTGCACGGCACCGGGGTCGAGCACGAGCCCGGTCTCCTCGGCCGTCTCGCGGACAACCGTGTGCAGCGGCGTCTCTCCCGGCTCTCGCCATCCGCCCGGAGACCCCCACTCGCCGCGCCGGATGCTGTGCACCGCGGCGAACCGGCCGTCGCGGTCGCGCACGAACACCATGGCCCCGAAGACCTGCTCCTCGGCGACCGGCCGAGGCGAGGCGACGAGGTCGACGTGGCTGACGCCGAAGGCCAGCGGCACGTGGAGGCGACGGGCGACTCCCCTGTCGCCGCGTCGCTTGCGCAGCCGCAGGCCCGACGCGTTGAGCCGCCGGGCGAGCTCGACCCCCGGGACGGGAACCGCGCCCGCGGCGACGGCCGCGTCCCACCGCTCCTGCGGCACGTCGTAGTGGTCGCCGTCGAAGGCCCACGGGTGCAGGGCCGCGGCGTCCGCGCAGGCATGCAACTCGGCATACGAGCTGTCGCTGACCAGGTGGGCGAACAGCCGGCCGTGCGCTGGCCAGATCGGCTGGTCGATCCACAGGGCCATGCCCGGCAGCCTAGGTCATCGGCACCTGTGGACAACCGCGGCGGATGCGGTCGCGCGCGGCCTACCGTCGTCGGGTCAGGTCAGCAGCCGCCCGCCGGGCGCCCGTCAGGGAGGACACCGATGTCCCGTTCCATCGTCGACACCGAGCGGATCGCCGCCGCCGCCGGTCAGATCCGCTCCACCGCCGAGACGATCGAGTCCGCCGTCGCGCACCTGCGGTCCCTGCTCGGCTCCCTCGACGGGGCGTGGGAGGGGCCGGCCAAGGCCGAGTTCGAGCGGGTCGTGCACGACTACCAAGGCGCTCAGGCCCAGATGACGCAGAGCCTGTCCGACATCGCGGCGGTCACCTCTGCCGTCTCGGCCGCCTACGCCCAGCACGAGGACCAGACCCGCGCCCTCTTCGCCCGCTGACCTCCGGGCCCTCCCCTCGTCGAGTGGCCACTTCCGCACACCCGCTGGCCCCCTTCCCCTCGTCGAGTGGCCACTTCCGCACACCCCGCAGTCGGGCGCCCCTCCCCCACGTCGAGTGGCCACTTCCGCACACCCCGCAGTCGGGCGCC
>NZ_DASSMH010000127.1:0-5355 GCF_035688975.1 Intrasporangium sp.
CGCTCGCCTTCGAGGAGGAGCACGCCCGGCGGGTGGCCGACCTGCGGCTCTATGTCCGTCAGGAGCATGCGGAGCGGGACCAGGCGGCCCTGGGACGCTTCCTCGTCGCCGCCGATCGGGCGGGAGAGGTGGTGTGGTGACCTCCACGCCGGGGCGCGCGGACGACGGCGTCGACGACGACGACGTCGACGACGACGACGGCGTCGACGACGGCGCCGCGCACTCGCGGTGGGCCGCGGCGCCCCAGGGGCAGGACGGCGCCCGCCTCGACCTGCCCTGGGCCGACCTCGAGCGCCTCCTCGTCGTCGCCGCGCATCCCGGCGACGAGACGCTCGGCGCAGAGGCTCTCATCGCGCAGGCCACGGCCTTCGGGCTCGAGGTGCACGTCGTCCTCCTCGCTGGGGGCAGGACCTGCCACCCGCACTCGCCGACGGACCCGCCCGAACGGCCGGCGCAGCCGCGGCTCGCCGAGAGCGAGGCAGCCCTGCGGCTGCTTGCGCCGCGAGCACGCCTGACCCACCTCGACCCCCCGTGCGGACGCGTCAGCGAGTGCGACGCCGCCGTCGACGCGGTCGTCCGCGCGGTCGGCGAGCGCGGGACGAGGACGCTGCTCTGCGCGCCGGGGCAGCACGGCCACCCCGACCACGAGGACGCGGGGAGGATCGCCCGCACGGCGGCATACCGCACCGACGCTCTTCTCATCGACCCGAGCCGGCCCGGGCACTGGGGCCCTCCGGCGCAGGCACCGGACGACCCGTTCGAGCTGCTGCACCGGGACGCGGAGGACCCGTGGGGCGTGGCGACCCGGTGGTACGAGCGACGCAAGCGTCAGGTCACGCTGGCCGCGCTGCCCGGGCCCCGCTATCGGCGCGCGCTCGAGGTCGGCTGCTCGGTGGGCGCCCTGGCCGCCGAGCTCGCGCAACGGTGCGACGAGGTGCTGGCCATCGACGGCAGCGCCACCGCGGTCGAGCGCGCCAACGCGACGCTGGCCTCGCTGGCGACGGCCCGGGCGATGCGGATGACGGTGCCGGCGCAGTGGCCCGAGGGCACCTTCGACCTCATCGTCCTCTCCGAGGTCGGCTACTTCCTCAGCCCGCGGCAGCTGCACGCCCTGATGGGGCGGGTCGCCGGATCGCTCGAGCCGGGCGGCGCGCTCGTGCTCTGCCACTGGCTCCACCCCATCACCGGCTGGCCGCTGGACGGGCAGCGGGTCCACGACCGGGCGCGGGCGGCGCTCGGGCGCGCGCCCGACGTCGTGCACCGGGAGGCGGACTTCCTCCTCGAGGTCTACGGGGGCTGCGGGCCCGCTGGGGAGCAGCAGAGGCCATGACCGGCCCGGCGTGATGCGAGGATGCGGACGTGGGTGACTACGGGCACGAGCTGGAGTTCGGCATCTTCGTCAGCCCCGAGCGGACCCGGGTGGGCACCACGCTCCAGCTCGCCGAGCTCGCCGACGTGACCGGGCTCGACCTCGTCACCGTCCAGGATCACCCCTACCAGGCCAAGCACCTCGACGCGTGGACGCTGCTGTCGGTCATCGCCGCGCGGACCACGAACGTGCGGGTCGCCGCCAACGTCGCCAACCTGCCGCTCCGGCCGCCGGTCGTGCTCGCCAAGTCCGTGGCAACCCTCGACGTGCTGAGCGGCGGGCGGGCCGAGCTCGGGCTCGGCACGGGCGCCTTCTGGGACGCGGTCGTCGCGGCCGGCGGCGAGCGCCGGACGCCCAAGGAGGCCGTCGACGCGCTCGTCGAGGCGGTGGCCGTCATCCGCGGCGTATGGGGGGCCGACGGCGGCCGCGCGGTGACGGTCGAGGGTGAGCACTACCGCGTCACCGGTCTGCGCGCCGGGCCGCTCCCGGTGCACGACGTGCAGGTCTGGCTCGGCGCCTACGGTCCCCGGATGCTGCGCGTGACCGGCCGGATCGCCGACGGCTGGCTGCCGAGCATGGGGTATGCCGACCCCGACGCGCTGCCGGGGCTCAACACCGTCATCGACGCCGCAGCCGACGCCGCCGGGCGGGGACCGCAGGCGATCCGGCGGATGTACAACGTCTTCGGCCGGTTCGGCACGGGCGCCGGCTTCCTCCAGGGCAGCGCCGCCGACTGGGCCGAGCAGCTCGCCGGGCTCACCCTCGAGGCCGGCATGAGCACCTACATCCTCGGCAGCGACGACCCGGACGACCTTCGCCGCTTCGCGACCGAGGTGGCTCCGGCGGTGCGCGACCTCGTCGCCGCTGAGCGCGCCCACCGCGCCGGTGCCCCCCTCGTGGCCGGCGAGCCGGAGGTGCCGGTGGTCCGCCCGCGTCCCCCGGCGGCGCCCTCGGCCGAGCCCGCGGCCTACTCCCTCGCGGTGCGGCCGACCCCCGACGACGGCAGGCGCCTCAGCGGCCGTATGCCGTGGAGCGAGACCGACCGCCCGGAGGCGGAGAAGCCGGGCACGGCGGCATACACGGCCCACCATCAGGCCGTCCCGCAGCACCTGCTCGACGTGCACGACCACCTGCGCGCCGAGCTGGGGCAGGTGCGCGACGTCGTCAGCCAGGTGCGGCGCGGGCTGATGAGCGTCGGCGCGGCCCGCTCCGTGCTCAACACGATGGCGCTGCGGCAGAACACCTGGACGCTGGGGGCGTTCTGCGAGTCCTACTGCCGGCTCGTGACCGGGCACCACACGCTCGAGGACCACAGCATCTTCCGCCACCTGCGGCGCCGCGAGCCGGCCCTCGCGCCGGTGCTCGACCGGCTCGAGGAGGAGCACCACGTCATCGCGGACGTCCTCGAGCAAGTGGACGACGCGCTGGTGGGCCTCGTCAGCGCCGGCGAGGGCTCCGGGGACGAGGCGCTCGCCGAGCTGGAGCGGGCGCTCGACCTGCTGACCGACACGCTGCTCTCCCACCTCGCCTACGAGGAGCGCGAGCTCATCCACCCCCTGGCCCGCCACGGCTTCGGGTGACCGTACGAAACTGGCCACTCGACGGGGGTCGTGCCGCACCCACCGCGCCCCCCACCCCCTTCTGGTCGAGTGGCCACTTCCGTTCAGCCCCCCTGGTCGAGTGGCCACTTACGTTCGTACGAAACTGGCCACTCGACGGGGTCGGGTCGTACGAAACTGGCCACTCGACGGGCCCCCGTCCGCCCTTACCTGGTGACGCTCCCGAGTGCGCGGCCTCGCGACTCGAGCGGCAGTCCACGCGTCGGTCGACGGCGCCGTCGTTCAGGCGCCACCCATGCGCAGACCGCCACGTCACCACCCGGGGGGGACGACGATGCCGTGTCGTGGCAACGACGCCCTGACCCTTTCAGCGTCCGCATTGCGAAAGTTGAGGGTCGCGGTCTGCTTCTCCGGGTCGGCGGGGCCGGGGGCGGCAGCGCGGCTGGCGACGCCCTGGGCCCGCAGCTCCGAGACGATTCGGGCGACTTCCTCTGCCGAGCCGCCCCAACTGAAGCTGGTCTCCGACGTAGCCCATCGTCTCCGGTCGGCGAGGACCACTGCGCCGAGAGGAACGACAGCGAGAAGAGCGCCCGACCAGCTCGGCAAGGTCGTCGCCCGGACCACCGTGACGCCGACGCCCGCCGCGACGACGCACACCCCCAGCAGCGCTGCCCAGCCAACGGCGTTGAGCCGCACAGTGCGCAGCCAAGGGCGGCGACGGCTTCGGCCACGCCGCAGCGGCGCTGCGGAGAACTCGGCGTACCCGCGCGGCCGGGGCATCCACACATCGTCCCAGCCCGCTTCGCGCGGAGCACGGCATACCGGGAGAATGTGCCAGGCGGCATCCGTCCGTCGAGTCCACGCCGCCCCTCATCTATCCGGCACCATAAGTCTGTCTTATGTGTTGCATAATGCTCCCATGTCTTCCTCTCGCTTCCCCGCCACCGTCGACGACGTGACGGTCCGGCTCATCGCGGCTGTGGTGCTCAGCGTCGCTGTCGTCACCCTCGCCACGTCCCAGTGGTGGCTTTTCCTCGTGCTGGCCGTCGACTTCACCCTGCGCGCCGCGCTCGGGCCACGCTTCAGCCCGGTCGCACGGTTCGTCCAGCGGTGGGTGCGTCCCCGCATCGCCGCTCTGCCCGTCCCCACTGCTGGCGCCCCGAAGCGATTCGCAGCCACGATCGGGGCGCTGCTGACCATCACCGCCTCGGTGCTGTGGCTCGTGCATGTCGCCACCGGATCCGTCATCGCTCTCGACGTGGTCGTCGGGATCGGGGTTGTCATGGTCGTCTTCCCCGCGCTCGAGTCGGTGTTCGGTTTCTGCGTCGGGTGCGTGCTCTTCTCGGGACTCATGCGGCTCGGGCTCGTCCCCGAGGAGGTCTGCCTCGACTGCGCCGACATCACTCGCCGGCGCACGGTGCGCGTCGTTTCCTGAGCCAGCGCGTGATCCCTGGCTCGCGACGGGGTAGGAGAACCGGGGACCACCGCGTCCTCAACCCCCGCTCGTGGGTCAACCCCGGCTGGGAGCCCGCGGGTGCACCCGGATGAAGGAGTATCACGTGCCCAAGAAGGTTGCCTTCCTCGTCGCTGCCGAAGGAATCGAGCAGGTCGAGCTGACCGACCCCTGGAAGTCCGTGACCGACGCCGGTCACAAGGCCGTGCTCGTCAGCCCCGAGGCCGGCGAGGTCCAGATGTTCCACCATCTCGACAGGGCCGACACCAAGCCTGTCGACGTCGTGGTCGCCGAAGCGAAGGTCGACGACTTCGACGCGCTCGTCCTGCCGGGTGGGGTGGCCAACCCCGACAGCCTGCGCATGGACTCGGCTGCCGTCGCCTTGGTCAAGGAATTCGTCGAGGCCGGTCGGCCCGTCGCGGCCATCTGCCACGCGCCGTGGACGCTCGTCGAAGCCGACGTCCTCAAGGGCCGCACGGTGACGTCCTGGCCAAGCCTGCAGACAGACATCCGCAACGCCGGTGGCACGTGGGTCGACGAGCGGGTCGTCCTCGATGGCAACCTCATCACCAGCCGCAACCCCGACGACCTGCCCGCCTTCTGCGCCGCCTTGATGGAGGCGCTCGAGCACGGCGCGGCGGGGACGTCGGCCGACGTGCCGGAGGCGGCCGCGGAGGCCGCGCAGAGCACCGCCTGACCGATCGCGGCTGAACGGAAGTGGCCACTCGACCAGAGGGCTGAACGGAAGTGGCCACTCGACCAAGGGGGGCGGGCGCGACGCCCACCCCGTCGAGTGGCCAATTTCGCGCAACCGGAAGTGGCCACTCGACCAGCGGGCTGAACGGAAGTGGCCACTCGACCAGGGGGCTGAACGCAAGTGGCCCCTCGACCAGGGGGGCGGGCGCGACCCCCACCCCGTCGAGTGGCCAGTTTCGCGCGAACGAAAGTGGCCACTCGACCAGGGGGCTGAACGC
>NZ_DASSMH010000128.1:0-10500 GCF_035688975.1 Intrasporangium sp.
TCGTCGACGAGCACCGGCGCCAGCGCCTCCATGCCCTCGACCGGGTGCCCGTCAGCGATCTTGACGCAGATCTCGGCCAGCTCGGGGTGCGACTCGGCCAGCGCACGGGCGCGGTGTCGCACGTCCGGGGTGAGCAGCAGCTCGCGGCACGGCGGCGCCCAGAGCCCGTGCTCCAGCAGCCCCTTCCCGCCCGTCTCCGGCGAGATCCCGAGGCTGCGCTGGTCGGCGACCTTGAAGGCCCGCACCTCCTCGACCGTGTCGCCCCACCACTCGACCCGGACCGGGTGCTCCTCGGTCGGCGGGAAGACGTCGAGGATGCCGCCGCGCACGGCGAACTCGCCGCGCCGCTCGACGAGGTCGGTCCGCGTGTACGCCGCCGCGACGAGCGCGTCGACGACCTCGTCGAGGGGGCGCTCGTCGCCCGCCTTGAGCGCCACCGGGACGAGCTCGGCGAGGCCGGTGCTGATGGGCTGCAGGATGGCCCGCACCGGTGCCACGACGACCGACAACGGCCCGTATGCCGCGTCGTCGGGGTCCGGGTGGGCGATCCGCCGCAGCACCGCGAGCCGCCGGCCCACGGTGTCGCTCCGGGGCGACAGCCGCTCGTGCGGGAGGGTCTCCCAGCTGGGGAAGACCCCGATCCGGTCCGCGGGCAGCAGCCCGGTCAGGGCGGCCGCGAGGTCGTCGGCCTCGCGGGTCGTCGCCGTGACGACGACGACGGGGCCGGACGAGGCGCTGGCGCCGGCGAGCGCGGCGATGACGAAGGGGCGGGCCCCCTCGCTGGCGGAGACGTCGACGGTGCCGGCGCGGCCCACCGCTGCGAGGAGGCGCCGGACGTCGGCACCCTGCGCCCAGGTGTCGAGCAGCGGCGCGAGGCGCGGGGTGGTGGGGGCATGGTGCGTGGACATGGCACTTCCAACCGGTCTTCGGGCAGCACGAGCAACCCGGCTCCGGGCTGGAGGCGGGTTGCCCCATTCTAGCCGTCGACGCCTGCCGTCCCCGTCGGGCGAACCCCCGGCGACGGCTCGGGCGACGGCTCGGGCGAGCCCCCGGCGAGGCCCGTCGGCACCCTTGGCGGCTGCCCGATTTGGAGATTTTGGTCCACGGTCGAGGCCCCGCATGGGAGGCTGACGACGCGGCGGAGGAGCCGCAGGGGGAGAGTGCACACACCATGTCCGTTGCCGTCGTGACCGGGGACCCGAGGATCGTCGTGGAGGGCGCCGCCGCGGCCGATCTCGAGCT
Source organism: Intrasporangium sp. (assembly GCF_035688975.1). Classification (GTDB taxonomy): domain Bacteria; phylum Actinomycetota; class Actinomycetes; order Actinomycetales; family Dermatophilaceae; genus CALMNV01. The sequence continues at coordinate 1,243 of NZ_DASSMH010000128.1, forward strand.
GATGATGGGCGGGGTCCGCCTGCCGTGGGGTGACCTGGGAGGCCGGGCTGCAGAGCCTCTCGACACCGTGCGCGACGACCTGCGCGTGCCGCTGCCCGTCGAGCTCGCCGACTCGGTGGTCGCGAGCCGTCGCCTGATCCTCACCGACGCCACGTGCCTGCCGATCGCCACCCTGGAGGACGCCCGCGTGGAGGCCTCGGCCGACGGTGCCCGCGCCGTGGGTGACGTCCGGCCGCTGTCCCCCGGCCACCACGCCGGCTGGCTGCCCGCCCTGGGCCGGATCCTCGTCGCCCAGCGCCCGCTCCTCGACGGCGACCTCGAGGACGAGGACGGTGGGCCGGTCGTGGTCCTCGTCCCGTCGGGAAGCTCCCCCGGCGGTATGCCGTCAGCGACCCTCCGCGCCGCCATCGAGGCCGCGGTGGCCGACCGCGGCGACGTCGTGGTCCGCACTGCTCCCATCGTCTGGCGTGACGGGACGAGCGACCGCGCTCTCGTGCGAGCGGTCGCCGAGGCGGCTGGGCGGCCGGTCCGCCTCCTCTCCTTCGACGACCCCCGCTGGGTGGCGGCCGACCTCGCCCTCGAGCAGGGCCGGCCCGCGGACGGCGTCGACCCGCGTGCCGTCGACGTGCTCTCCCGCTGGCGCCCGCCGCGGTCCAGCCGCGGTCTCGTCGTGTTCTTCACGGGGCTCTCCGGCTCGGGCAAGTCCACGCTCGCCGGCGCCCTGGTCGCGCACCTTGACGACCACTGTCGCCGTGCGGTGACCCTGCTCGACGGCGACCTCGTGCGCCGAATGCTCTCCGCGGGCTTGGGTTTCGACCGTGAGGGCCGCGACGCCAACGTCCGGCGCATCGGCTTCGTCGCGGCCCAGATCGCGCGGCACGGCGGCCTCGTCGTCTGCGCACCCATCGCGCCCTTCGCCGAGACCCGCCGTGCGGTCCGCGAGATGGTCCAAGAGGTCGGTGACTTCGTGCTCGTGCACGTCGCGACGCCACTCGAGGTGTGCGAGCAGCGCGACCGCAAGGGCCTCTACGCCCAGGCGCGGGCCGGCCAGCTGTCCGACTTCACCGGCGTCTCCTCACCCTACGAGCCACCACTCGACGCGGACCTCGTCGTCGACACGACCGGGCGCACCCTCGAGGCGTGCCTGCAGGACGTCCTCGAGCACCTCCGGAAGGGCGGTTGGCTGTCATGAGCTTCGACCCCTGGCTGACCGTCGCCTCTCTGGGCATCGGCATCATCGTCGGGCTGACCGGCATGGGCGGGGGCGCGCTCATGACGCCCATGCTGGTGCTCTTCTTCAACATCCCACCGCTCACCGCAGTGTCAAGCGACCTGGTGGCGGCGGCCGTGATGAAGCCCGTGGGCTCCGCGGTGCACCTCCGCCGGGGGACGGTCAACCTCGCGCTCGTGAAGTGGCTCTGCATCGGGTCCATCCCCAGTGCCTTCGCAGGTGTCTTGCTGCTCAAGGTGATCGGCTCCGGGGCCGCCGCTCAGCAGTGGCTCAAGATCGCACTCGGCGTGGCCCTCCTCCTCGCGGCGGCCGGACTGATCGTGCGCGCGTACCTGCGGCTGCTCGAACGGGCGGCCCGGCTCGATGGTCGGGCCGAGCCGCTTCCCCAGGGCCGACCGGTCGTGCAGGTGCGGGTGTGGCCCACCGTGGCCATCGGCGCCGTCGGCGGCCTCGTCGTGGGTCTCACGTCCGTCGGCTCAGGGTCACTCATCATCATCGCGCTCATGGCCATCTACCCGACGCTCAAGGCCAGCGAGCTCGTCGGCACCGACCTGCTGCAGGCGGTCCCCCTCGTGGCGGCGGCGGCGCTGGGGCATGTGTTCCTCGGCGACTTCCACCTCGACCTGACCCTCTCGCTCCTGCTCGGGTCGGTTCCCGGCGTGTGGCTCGGCGCCCAGCTCTCGGCGCGGGCGCCCGGCGGCCTGGTGCGCCGGGCACTCGCCTTCGTCCTGCTCGCTTCGGCCCTAAAACTGCTGGGCACGTCCAACACCGTCACCGTCGTCCTTCTCCTCGCGGCGCTGCTCATCGGCCCGCCGCTGTGGGTGGTGGCGCGCCGGCGCCACGGGTTTCGGGCCTTCTCCGGCCGCCTGGGGTCCCTGGGCGCGGCGCGCCGGTCGCCCTCGGTAGAGCGTCGGAACGCGCCCGTCTGATTCCCTGCGGGGCCGCCCGGATGGCCCAGGTATGACCATGAAACGGCCTGCTGTGGCGAACGTCACAGGAAGAGCGGAGCCTGCTGCGTCCCGCTGAGCACGAGTCTGTGCTTGGCGACGCCGGCAGCCCGGGCTCCCAATCTGACCGGATTAACCGGAATTGTGGGTCCGCTGTTGTCTCACAAGCACTTCGGCCGCGAGGACGCCCGCGACGGATCGGCTATCGTTCGTCTCGCCGTAATGACACCGCCTAATCCCGATCGCCCTCGAAGGCGTCCCGGGAGCCGGGGACCCACAGATCCCCTGGGGTGAATCGGGGTTCTGTCCCCGTAGGGCGCATCCGGCCCGAACCCGTCAGCTAACCCGGTCGGCAGCCTAGGAGACCTGGAGTTCTTCCATGCCAAGCACCTTTCGATTCCCCATGCCCTCACGCGTCCTCTCGTCGGCGAAGGCCAAGCGGGCCGTGATCGGCGTGGCCGCTGCCGCCTCGCTCGTCGGCACGCTCGCCAGCCCCGCGCAAGCCGCCACGACGTTGATGCCGGGCGGCAAGATCTACGCCGGCGCCGTCGGCGACACGACCACGATCCAGAACGCCACGGGCACCACCGTGGGAGTCCACTCCTACGGCCGCCTCGAAGGCAGCGTGCCGCAGGGCCGCATGATCTCCTTGGACAGCTCGGCCACCTGGAGGACGGTGGCGAACGCCCAGCCCGGCTCGGCCATCTACAACAACCTCGTCCGGTGGGCCACCACGATCAAGGCGCGCGGCGGCACCATCCTGCTCGCCTACAGCCACGAGCCGGAGCTGTCGTCGAAGACCAACATGGGCACCGCAGCCGACTTCAAGGCGGCGTACGCCCGCGTGACGACGATCTTCCGTCAGCAGGGCGCAACCAACGTCAAGCACACCCTGCAGCTCACCGACTGGGCCTTCCGCACGAGCCCCTCGGACCGGGTCTACGCGGGCAACTGGTACCCCGGCGACGCCTACGTCGACATCGTGGGCGCGGACGCCTACAACTGGTACACCTGCGGCGAGGGCCGCGGCAATTGGGTGGAGCTGAGCACGATCATCGCCCCGCTCCTGACCTTCGGCAAGGCGCACAACAAGCTCGTCGCGCTGCCGGAGTTCGGCGTCACGAAGGACTCCCGCCGGGCGCAGTGGCTCACCAACGCCAAGAACTACATCGTCTCCAACGAGGCGTGGTTCGCTGGGGTGTACTACTTCAACCACCCGCCGACGAACCTCAAGAACGCCGACTGCGTGTGGAACCTCAGCACGTGGGCCGAGTACTCGGCATACGGCTCGTTGCTCAAGGACGTCAACTTCGCGTACTGAGCAGACGCCGGACACACGCACGGCCCGGGGCCCTCTCACGAGGGACCCCGGGCCGTGCCGCATACGTCGCCAGTTCCCTACGGAGTGGTCCCGCCCCGTTGAAGGAACACGTCGCGGCGGTGCACGACGACGTGAACGACGCCGTCCGTGGTTGGTGGCCGGCACGGTGGCCACGACCGACTTGGTCACCGAGCCTGCGGCCCCTTGTCGTCGGTGACCGTGAGCTTCACGGTGCACGTGCCCGACGCCGCGTAGGCGTGCGACGTCGTCCGGCCCGTGCCCGAGGTGTTGTCGCCGAACTCCCAATCGTACGAGGCGATTCCGCCGTCGGTGAGGGCGTAGAACGCCTGGTTGCCGACCATGAAGGCGCCACGGGAGCTCGACCAGGCGACTCTGGTGGTCGCGAGCGGCTGCTCTCCGGCATACGGGAAGAGGACGACCTTCCTGCGCAGGTACTTGAAGTTGCCGACCTAGTCGATGTTGGAGCCGATCCACCGGCCCCTCGGACGTCGCCAGCGGGGCATAGACCGTCTTGCCGGGGAGTGCGGCCCGGGTTCCACTGCAGCGCAAGGCCGCTCGCCGGGTCGAGCGCCTCAATCCCTGGCCGTGCCACGGCACCGGGGCCGGCGAAGTCCTTGCCGTACGCCCAAACGCGCGACTCTGGACCGGCAGCCCGACGCTGTTCGGAGAACCCACGACGCCGGTCAGCGGCGCGGCTCAGAAGCGGACGAGGAAGCACCCCGAGTCGGGTCCGGCCGTGGCCTCCAGGCGCCAGACCCCACGGTCCTGCACCGGCAGCGCGACGCGATAGTAGCTCCATTCGTCGCCCTGGTTCGTTCGCTTCGACGTCACCGTCCGCGGCGGACCCGTCGGTGGCGTGGCGGTCAGGCGCACACCCGGCATGGCTGCCGCGTGTTGCGGGAAGACGTAGAGCTGCAGCTCCGCTCCGTTCGGCCCGCCCTTCGCGACCTCGGCTCTCGCCTCCACGAAGTTGCCCATGACCAGTGAGGCCGACCGTACGTCAGACCGGTCCCCGACCTCGACGCACCCCGGCTGCGGGTTTCCGGGCACGCGGTCCAGCAGGGCCTTCTGGTCCCCAGAGGGTCCCGCGGCCGTCGCCGTCGCGCCCGGGGCACCGGAGGTGGCAGGCGTCGTCGCTGCCGGAGGACCGGCCGGCGCGGTCGTGGACCCGGTCCCACCGCTCCGGGTGCCTGCCGTGCCCCCGCCACCCGCGCTCGAGGTCGATGTGTGCGTCTGCGTGGAGGCCGAGCCGCCCGAGGTCTCGGGAGGACCTGCGGACCGGCTCGGGGAGGCGGCCGGCTCGGCCGTCTGCACTCCACCGCTGCAGGCCGTAAGGGAGAGCACGGCCAGCGACGCCAACGGCATGGCGGCGAGGAGGATGCGGCGGCGTGCTGTCATGAGAAGACCCCCTGGACCGTTTTCTGACCGATTGGACGAGCAACGGATCGGGGACGCCCAGCCGGGCTGGACGTCCCCGATCCACTCATGGGTGGTGCTCGCTGCTGCTACTACTGCCCGAAGGCGATCGACCACATGACCTCGCGGTCGGAGGCGCCCGTCGTCGAGGCGGTGGCCCCCGCGACGGTGCCGCTCGTGGTGATCGCGGCCCCGCGGTCCGCGAGCAGGCCCTCGTATCGGTAGGTGCCAGCCGGCGCCGGATCCGCGACCGAGTCGCGGCTCACCAGATCTGCCGGCACGGTCCACGGCGACAGCGTCTTGGTCAGCCCGACCCAGTGCGAGACGACCCAGTCGCCCGCGTTGACGGCGATAGGCGGCGTCGTGTGCGAGCTCTTGGCCGCATCCACCGCGCTCACTGCCCGGACGCTGCCCGCGTTGGCGCCCCTATAGGCCGCCACCTCGAGAAGGCCCAGCCGGAAGCCGCTGGGGTCGTCGAAGCGCACGGTGGCGCCCAGGTCCGCCGCGTCGGCCGCCTTCTGCCACACCGTCGAGACGACCGAGCCGTTGGTGACCGTGCTGACCTGGGTCCACCCGACGACCCCTGTGGGACCCGTGAAGGCCGACGTGGCGGGTCGGGAGAACACCATGAGCAGCAGGTCCCCGGCCTGCGTCCCTGCCGGAACCGTGGCGGCCTTGAACTTCGCCGCCCCCGCCGCCGAGTGGGCGGCGCCCACGAAGGCGATGGAGCTCGCCGGAGCCGTCACCGTGACGGTTTTCGTCACGGTGCTCGTCGCACCCTGGTCGTCCGTCACCGTGAGCGTGACGGCGTAGTCACCCGCTGCCGGGTAGGCGTGCGACAGGGTCGCACCGGCGCCGGAGGTGGAGTCACCGAAGCTCCACGCGTACGTGGCCACGGTCCCGTCGGGGTCCGAGGACGTCGACCCGTCGAAGGCGCACGTCGCGTTGGTGCACGTGAACGTGAATGCCGCGGTCGGGGCCTGGTTGGCCGGCACGGTCACCGTGACCGGTGTGGTCAGGGTGCCGGATGCCCCCTTGTCGTCCTTGACCGTCAGCTGGACGTCGTACGTCCCCGACGCGGCGTACTTGTGCGTGGGCGCGACACCCGTCCCCGTCGTGCCGTCGCCGAAGCTCCAGTCGTACGACGCGATCGTGCCGTCCGGGTCCGCCGAGGCCGAGGCATCGAAGGTGCACGTGGCCGCCGGGCAGGAGGAGGTGAACGACGCCCTGGGCGACCTGTTCAGGGCAGGCCCGGCGAAGAGGAACATCGAGCGGTTCGCCCAGCTCACCCCGTCAACGGCCGGGCCGCTGACGGCGACCGGTGTGCCCGTCACCGCGGAGCCCGACCAGTCGGCCCGGTAGAGGGTGCTGTCCGTGCGCAGCGCGTAGTAGACGCCGTCACCGGCCGCGAAGATGCCCCGAACGCTGCTCAGGTCCACCGAGCTGGCGGCCGTGTTGATGCGCTCGTCGACGATGCCGCTGTCCGGCGAGAACCATCGCCAGAAGAGGCGGCTGTCGCCGTACATCGTGTAGTAGAGGCGCCCACCGGCGTAGAACATCCCCGTGAGGTTGGGGATCTGCACGTAGAGCGACGGGAGGGCGCCGTCGAAGGTGCCGCCGAGGTTGTTGCTCACGCTGGCCCAGGCCGGGTCGTGGTACGGGTTGATCTTGACCGCGGGGCCCCAGGTGGTCCCCGTGAAGGTGCGCGAGTAGAGGTAGCCGTCGGTGGCGGCGTAGAACACCTTGTTGCCGACCATGAACGCGGCCCTGGTGCTCGACCAGGTGACACCGCCGTCAGGAGCGGCCTCGGGGGCGTAGCTGACGGCCGAGGAGGTCAGACCCGTCTGGGACAGGGCGTCCGAGGCCGCAGGCGCCGGCGGCGGCGTCCCGGTCTTGACGATCTCGAAGGCGCTGACGAGCGGGTTCTGCGTCACGTGGCCGAACGACACCGTGACCTTGCCGGTGGACGGCACGGTGAGGTCGATCGACTTCATGGTCCCCGTCTGGTCGCCGGCGTCCGCGACGATGTCGTAGTTCGTCAGCCACCGGGTGCCGTTGACGTCGACGTTGAAGACGCGCTTGCCCACGGCGTTGGTGCACGTGCAGCGGTTGGCGAAGTAGGCCCGCAGCTGCACCGGCGTGCCCGCCGCCACCGGGAAGGTCCACAGCATCTCCGGCGAGGGCGCCCCGTCGAAACGCTCCGACTCGAAGACGAGGGACGGGGTCGAGGCGGGCACTGCCGGGTTGATCGCGGCTCCGCTCGTCGTGTACGTCACCGCGCTGCTGCCGCCGTTGCGCAGCGGGTTGGTGGACCCACTGTCGGCGGCCCAGTCCGGGCCGCTGTCGATCGACGCGATCGCCGGTCCACCGGCGTTGACGCGGTAGAGGACGTTGGTGGCGGCGGCCGGTCCGACGGGGCCGCCGGTCAGGACGGTCCCCGGCAGGGCGCCGACGTTGGTGGCCGCGAGCGGCGTCCCACCGGCATACGGGAAGAGGATGAGCTTCTTGCGCAGGTACTTGAAGTTGCCCACGTAGTCGGTGTTGGAGCCGACCCACAGGCCCTCGGACGTCGCCAGCAGGGCATAGACCGCCTTGCCCGGGGGGTTGCGGCCCGGGTTCCACTGCAGCGGACGACCGCTCGCCGGGTCAAGCGCCTCAAGCCCTGGCCGTGCCACGGCACCGGGGCCGGCGAAGTCCTTGCCGTAGGGGTTGTTGGCCCACCGCTGGTGTCCGCCGACATAGACCACGTTGTCGGTGATCTCGACGGCCCAGTTCGTGTCGCCGCCGCTCTCGCTGACCCACGTGGGCTGGATGTCCGTGCCCGACGCGTAGGTCTCGAAACGCGCGGCCGCGTCGCAGAGGGTGTCCTTGAAGCCGCCGCCCGTCGCCCCGATGACGAAGTACGAGCCGTCGGGCGAGTACGAGACCCCGCGGACGTAGGAGTCGAAGGCGCTGCTGATGCAGAGCGGGTTGTAGCGGTTGGTGTTCCAGTCCGGCGTCACCGTCGCGGCCGTGGGGCCGAGGGTGAGCTGGGCGACCTGGTCGCGGGCCAGCCCGTCGGCTGTCTTGAAGTTGCCGATGACAGCGAGGCGGTCACCGGCTGGGCTGACGTCGAGGTTCCACGGACCGACCGGGCCCTGGGCGCCGCTGCCGGAGTCGTTGTGGTGGCCGGCGAACTGGACGTTGACGTAGGCGTGGTCGACCGCACCGGTCGTGGCGTTGAGGGCCGCGATCCCCGCATGCGCCTTGCCCGCGACCATGGTGAAGTTGCCACCCACGATGAGGCGGTTGCCCACCTTGACCATGTCGTTGACCCGGCCGAAGGTGCCGAACCCCGGCGTGACGAACGTCGTCACGACCGAGTTCGTCGTCAAGTTGACGAGGGCGACGTTCTTGATCGCCGCCGTGCCGACCTGGGTGAACTCGCCGCCGACGTAGACCGTGTCGGCCGTCGGGCCGGGCACCAGGGTCGAGACCTCCGCGTTGAACGCGAGGTTGAACGGGGCGAGCGCTCCGGTCGCCGTGTCGAACGCCGCAATCCTGCTGCGCGGCTGGCCGCCCACGCTGGTGAAGTTGCCACCGATCACCATGGTGGAGCCGACCTTGGCGATCGCGCGCACGTCACCGTCGTCGACCCCGGGGGTCGATGCGGACGGCACGGCGCTGACCATCGCGTTGGCCGCCGGCGGTGGCGCGGGTGGCTGTATCGCCAGGGCCGCCGGCGCACCGGCGGCCATCAGGGCCACGGCGGCACCCACCACGGCTGCAGCAGCCTGATGCAGTCTTCTGTGCATGATCTTCCCCATCTAACGCAGCAAAACGATCGTGTGACGCCGAACGGTGTCGAGGGTCAACGCGTAAAGTGCAGGGGACCCCACCGAGTCACCCTGCGCCCCCATCCCACACTTCCCCACGCGTGACTTTAGACCGGGGATCGCCGCCTTGTTCGGGGATTCGACAACCCCGCCAGACATCGCACGAGGTTGGTCGAAACGGCCCGCAACCGACGTCCGTGCCATGACAATGTCGTTGATGGACGCGGCCGTGCGCCCACGGCCCATACCGACGTTCGGGGGAGATGACGTTGCCAACGGGAACGCCGAATCAGCTTGCAGGTCAAGACCGCTCGGCCGCGCTACCGACTGTTGGGGTGGTCATCGCCACCCACAACCGCCCGGGACCACTCCGGGAAGCCCTGGCGTCCGTGCTCGAGCAGGACTACGCCGGAGCCGTCGAGGTGGTCGTCGTCTGCGACCAGAGCGAGCCCGACCTCACCCTCGAGTCGGCCATGCCGCGCCGCCGCGTCCGGGTCGTGAGCAACG
>NZ_DASSMH010000129.1:0-31875 GCF_035688975.1 Intrasporangium sp.
GCAGAACAGCACCGGGACGATGACGATCACCGCCGACGACAGCACCGGCACCGGAGCGGGCTGGAACGTCACCGAGCAGGTGAGCAACTTGATCTACACCGGCAGCTACACCGGCACCGACATCCCGGCCGCCAACCTGGCCATCACCTCCGTCGGCGCCGTGACGGCCACCGCGGGACAGACCGTCGACAACACCGGCACGGATTTGTCGCCCACGGGTCCGCAGAGCGCGAACAAGACCAGCGGCGTGACCGGCACCCTCGAGACGGCGCGGACGGTCTTCCGGGCGGGCGTGAACTACGGTCTCGGCACGTACACCCTCCCGGTCAACCTCAACCTCGAGGTGCCCGCCGACAGCCGCGTCGGCACCTACACCGGGACGCTGACGACCACGATCACCAGCGCTCCGTGAGCCTTGCCATGAGCGGCTAGTCACACCGCGTGCCACACTGGAGCAGGGCCGGAGCGAGTTGTCCGGCCCTGCTCTGTTTCTGCCGATTGACGCCGACTGACTCCGAGGAGCCGAGCCCGTGTCCTTGCGCCACGTTCGTGCCGTGTCGGCCGTGCTGCTGGTCTCCACCTTCGCGGTGGTCACGGCAGGGCCTGCCGGGGCCTCTCTCACCGCCACCGTGGCCGACCTTGTGCTGCCCGCGACCCCGTACTCTCACCGGGCACAGACCACGTCGGGCAGGCTCGTGCTCACCGCTGCCGACAGCACCAGCGTGTGCACGCCGCCGGGGTCGGGTGTCGGCTCCGGCGCCGGCTGGCACGTGTCGGAGCAGGCCTCGGACCTGACCTACACCGGGCCCAACCATGGGGCGGACATCGCTGCGGCGAAGCTGGCGATCGTGTCCGTCGAAGAGCCCGTGGTCGTTGCCGGCATGCCCGTCGACCCCGTCGGAGGCCCACGCGTGCCCCACACGTCCCCGGTGGGCTCGCTCGACTCGCCACGCACGGTGCTCTCCGCCGAGCCGGGCTACGGGTGCGGCACCTACCGACAGGGCATCACGCTCGAACTGAGCATTCCCCCGCGCGCGCGGGCGGGGACCTATACCGCCACGATCACCACGACGATCGCCGCGGGACCGTGACGACGCGCGCCCGGGCGCCCTTGGCCGCCTCAGAGAAAGCACCCACCACCATGCTCGGATCACTCACGGGACGGGCCTCGGCGGTCCTGCTGACCATCGGTTGCCTCCTGGGTCTGTCGGCCGGTCCTTCGACGGCCGCCTCGACGACGCCCGCCGCCCAGCCCGTCAAGCTCAGCCTCAAGCCCGCGGGCCAGGCCGGCGCCTACTTCGACCTCGTCCTGCGGCCGGGCGAGACCAAACCGCTCAAGGTCGAGCTGGGCAACAACGCGGCCGTTCCCCTCGCCGCGCGCACCTATGCCGCGGACGCCTACACCATCATCAACGGAGGCTTCGGGGCGAGGGACCGCAACAGCCGGCCCACCGGCACGACGACCTGGCTGCGCTACGCCAACGAGGTGGTGCAGCTGCCTCCCGGGAGAGCGCAGCTGCGTTCGTTCACGGTCGCGGTCCCTCGGGGCACGGCGCCCGGGCAGTACCTCACGAGCCTCGTCCTGGAGAACGACCAGCCCGTGAAGGGATCGGGCGCCGTCGCCCTCGACCAGGTGATCCGTCAGGCCGTCGCGGTCTCCATCCGCGTGCCGGGGGCCGCGCGGCCGGCCCTGCGGCTGGGCGGCGCCGGGCACACAGTGGCGGCTGAGCACTCGGTCGTGCGCGTGAAGGTCACGAACGCCGGCAACATGAACCTCAAGCCGGCCGGCACGCTCGTCATCCACGACGACACGGGTCGCACGGTCTCGCAGGCCCCCATCACCATGGGGTCGTTCTACGCCCACGACACCACGTCCGTGGAGGCGACGCTCGGCGGGAAGCTGGCGCCAGGCCAGTACACCGCCGACCTCACCCTGACCGACGCGCCAACGAAGGTCACGGCGAAGGCGACCGGCCTGCGTTTCACCGTGGCGGCACCGGTGTCGAACACCTCCGGCGGAGCCGCGGTCGGACGGCTACCGGAGATCCTGCAGGGTGGGGGATCCGTGGGGCCCTACCTTGCAGCTGCGGGCGTCCTGCTCGTGCTGGCGCTGCTCCTCGTGCGACGCCGGGCACGGCGACGCCGCTCGTGAGCCGCCGCCTCCCAACGCGAGGCCACCGTGCGCGCGTGAGGTGGTCAGGCGCGCGATGACGGGAGCACGGTGTCCGGGAGCGCGCACGGTGGCGCAGGCGCCGACCAGTGACGCGGCACAGCCCGGAACCCCTTGCGGGGCCCGGGCGGTCGCGGCATACCAAGGGTGCCCCCGGCAGGATTCGAACCTGCGCTCCCGCCTCCGGAGGGCGGTGCTCTATCCCCTGAGCTACGGGGGCGGCCACCCGCACTTTCGTGCGCCCCGCGAGACTAGCAGCACCGCGCCGGGATCGAGGAATGCGCCCTCCCCGGCGGCTCGTAGACTCGCGCCCATGACGCCGGAGCAGCTGCGGTCGGCGATCGCCGACTCGGTGGCCGCGGCGGTGGGCGCGGGGGAGCTGCCCCCCGAGGCCCGCGGTGGCCCTCCCGGGGGCGTGCCGCTCCGGCCCGCCGAGGTGCGTCCGACCGGTGCGGACGCCGACTGGGTCTCGCCCGTCGCGATCCGGTGGGCGCCGTCGCTGCGCCTCTCACCGCGCGGCGTCGCCACCGTCCTCGCCGAGCGGCTCTGCGGCAGGCCCGACGTCGACGCGGTCGCGGTGGTGGGGGACGGGCTGCTGGCCCTCACCCTCAGCGACGCCGCGCGGTCGAGCATCGTCCCGGCGATCCTCGCCGCGCCGGACAGGTATGCCGCCGGCGGCCTGGGCTACGTCCGGGTGCCCGACGAGCCGGCCGGGTCCCGGCCGCCCGGTGACCCCGTGCGGCGGGTGCAGCTGTCGCATGCGCGACTCTGCCGCCTCCTTCGCAACGCCGCCGCCGCGGGGGTGCTCCTGCGGGGCGGCGAGCGGGTGGAGGAGCTCGCACTCGAGTCCGAGCGACGGCTCCTCGTGGCCCTCGCGGACCAGCCCGAGCGCCTGGCGCGCCATGCGTGCGACGACCAGGAGCTGCTCCGAGCTGTCGCCGACCTGGCGGCGCGTGCCGACGGGTGGACCCACCCGCTGCGGCCCGCCCGGCTCGGGGAGCCGGTGCTGGCGGTCCACGGCGCGCGGGTGGCTCTCGCGACCGCCGCTCGGATCGTCTTGCGCAATGGACTCGCCCGGCTCGGCGCGAGTGCCCCGGAGAGGATGTGAGGATGCGCGCACACGAAGCGGGAGCCCTGCACGCCGAGGGCTACGGTGGGCCCTCCTGGCTGCGACCGCCGGCCGACGTCAACGCCCTCGTCCCGTCGCTGTGGGCCCGGTCGGTCGAGCGAGGTGCCGACGGCGCGCTCACCGTCGGGGGGCTGAGCGCGCTGGAGCTCGCGCGCGAGTTCGGCACACCGGCATACGTCATCGACGAGGACGACTTCCGCTCTCGCGCAAGGGAGTTCAAGCAGACGTATGCCGAGGTCTTCTCGGGCATCGCCGGCGGGGTCGACGTCTACTACGCCGGCAAGGCGTTCCTGTGCACGGAGGTCGCCCGGTGGGTCAGGGAAGAGGACCTCTTCCTCGACGTCGCCTCCGGCGGCGAGCTCGCGGTGGCCGTCCGCGCGGGAGTGCCGGGCGAGCGGATCGGCGTGCACGGCAACAACAAGAGCGTGGCCGAGATCCGGGCCGCGCTCGACTACGGCGTCGGGCGGATCATCGTCGACTCGCTCCAGGAGATCGAGCGGGTCTCGGAGGTCGCGGCCGAGCTCGGCGTCGTCGCCCCGGTGCTCATCCGGGTCACCGTGGGGGTCGAGGCGCACACCCACGAGTTCATCGCCACCGCGCACGAGGACCAGAAGTTCGGCCTGTCCCTCGCCGGCGGCCACGCCCTCGAGGCCGCGAAGCGCGTCCTCGCCCGCCCGGACACCCTCCGGCTGCTCGGCCTGCACAGCCACATCGGCTCGCAGATCTTCGACACCTCCGGCTTCGAGGTGTCGACCCGGCGGATCCTCGGCCTGCATCTGCAGATCGCCCGGGAGCTCGGCCACGAGCTGCCCGAGCTCGACCTGGGCGGCGGCTTCGGCATCGCCTACACCACCCAGCACGACCCGCTCTCGCCGAAGCGCCTCGCCGAGGGCATGGCGCGCATCGTCGAGCTGGAGTGTCGTGCCGACGGCGTCGCGGTCCCGAGGATCTCGATCGAGCCCGGGCGGGCCATCGCGGGGCCGAGCACCTTCACGCTCTACGAGGTGGGGACGGTCAAGCCGGTCGACCTCGACGGCGGCGCCTCGCGCCTCTACGTGTCCGTGGACGGCGGGATGAGCGACAACGTGCGCACGGCTCTCTACGACGCGGACTACTCGTGCACGCTCGCGGGCCGCCGCTCGGACGCCGAGCCGGTGCTCGCCCGCGTCGTGGGCAAGCACTGCGAGAGCGGCGACATCGTCGTCAAGGACGAGTTCCTGCCGGGGGACGTGCGACCCGGGGACCTGCTGGCGGTGCCGGGGACCGGCGCCTACTGCCGGTCCCTGTCCAGCCAGTACAACCACACGCCCCGGCCCCCCGTCGTGGCCGTGCGGGGCGGGGAGGCGAGGGTCGTCGTGCGCCGTGAGACGATCGAGGACATCCTCGCCCTGGACGTCTGACGCCGGGAGGGGCCCGGCGACCCCTCGGGGGGGTGGAGATCCTCCGCCGCCGCTGTCCGGATCGCGAAACAATGCCCGTCCACCAGGCGGACGAACGGCAGGATTCCCACGTGGCAAGTGCAAGCAAGCAGTCCTTGCGGGTCGCCCTGCTCGGGTGCGGCGTCGTCGGCAGCGCCGTCGCGCGCCTGCTCACCGAGCACGCCGAGGACCTCGCGGCCCGGGTCGGGCGGCCTCTCGAGATCGTCGGCGTCGCGGTGCGCCGGGCCGGGCGGGACCGCTCCGAGACCGGCGTCGACGCGAGCCTCTTCACGACCGACGCGGAGGACCTCGTCACGCGGGCCGACGTCGTCGTCGAGGTCATCGGCGGCATCGAGCCGGCCCGCTCGCTCCTGCTGCGGGCGATGGCGCACGGCGCCTCCGTCGTCACCGCCAACAAGGCGCTCCTCGCCGAGGACGGGCCCACCCTGTATGCCGCGGCCGCGGAGCACGGCGTCGACCTCTACTACGAGGCGGCCGTCGCGGGCGCCATCCCGCTCCTGCGTCCGCTCCGGGAGTCGCTCGCGGGCGACGACGTGCGCCGGGTGCTCGGCATCGTCAACGGCACGACGAACTACGTCCTCGACAAGATGGACACCACGGGAGCCGGCTTCTCCGACGCGGTCGAGCAGGCACAGGCCCTCGGCTACGCCGAGGCCGACCCGACGGCCGACGTCGAGGGCTTCGACGCCGCCGCCAAGGCCGCGATCCTCGCCTCCCTTGCCTTCCACACCCGCGTGGCGAGCACCGACGTCTACCGGGAGGGCATCACCGAGGTGACGGCGGCCGACGTCGCGGCCGCGCGCGAGATGGACAGCGTCGTCAAGCTGCTCGCCATCTGTGAACGCACCGACAAGGGCGTGTCCGTGCGCGTGCACCCCGCGATGATCCCCCGCACCCACCCGCTGGCCGGGGTCCGCGAGGCGTTCAACGCCGTCTTCGTCGAGGCCGTCGCGGCCGGCGAGCTGATGTTCTACGGCAAGGGCGCCGGCGGCGACCCCACGGCCTCCGCGGTCCTCGGCGACCTCGTCGCCGTGGCGCGGCACCGGGTGGCCGGCGGGCTCGGGCCCGGCGAGTCGAGCTATGCCGACCTGCCCGTCCTCGACGTCGGCCAAGCGCTGACGCGCTACCACATCAGCCTCGAGATCGAGGACCGGTCCGGCGTGCTCGCCAAGGTCGCGGCGGCCTTCGCCGACAACGACGTGTCGATCGAGACGGTGCGCCAGCAGCTCGTGCCCGCCACCGAGGACGGCGGTGGCGGCGGGGCGATCCTCATCATCGTCACCCACACCGCGACGGACGCCGCCCTCAGCGCCACGGTCGAGGTGCTGCGCACCCTCGACGTCGTCCGCGGTGTCAACTCGGTCATGCGCGTGGAAGGGTCGTGATGGCGCACCAGTGGCGCGGTGTCATCCGCGAGTATGCCGATCGGCTGCCGATGCTGGAGGGCGCGCCGGTCGTCACCCTGCACGAGGGCGGCACCCCTCTCATCCACGCCGAGAAGCTGTCGGCCCGCGTCGGTGCCGAGGTCCATCTCAAGTACGAGGGGCTGAACCCCACCGGGTCGTTCAAGGACCGCGGCATGACGACGGCGATCTCCGTGGCGGCCGGCACGGGCGCCCGGGCGGTCATCTGCGCCTCGACGGGCAACACGAGCGCGTCCGCGGCGGCATACGCGACGAAGGCGGGAATGGCGTGCGGCGTGCTCGTGCCCGAGGGCAAGATCGCCATGGGCAAGCTCAGCCAGGCCATCGCCCACGGTGCCACCCTGCTGCAGGTCGACGGCAACTTCGACGACTGCCTCACCTTGGCCCGCAAGCTCGCCGAGGCGTATCCGGTCGAGCTGGTCAACTCGGTCAACCCGGCTCGGATCGAGGGGCAGAAGACGGCGGCGTTCGAGGTCGTCGACGCGCTCGGGGACGCGCCGGACATCCACTGCCTGCCGGTCGGCAACGCGGGCAACATCACGGCCTACTGGCGGGGCTACCGCGAGTACTGCGCCGATCCCGAGGTGAGCCCCACTCCGGGACCGGCCACCCGGCTGCCTGCGATGTGGGGCTTCCAGGCCGTCGGGGCGGCGCCGATCGTCCTCGGCCACCCGGTCGACCACCCCGAGACCATCGCCACCGCCATCCGCATCGGCAACCCCGCCTCGTGGGCGCAGGCGATCGTCGCCCGGGACGAGTCCGGTGGGCGCATCGACGCCGTGACGGACGAGCAGATCCTCGAGGCGCACCGCTACCTGTCGGCCGAGGAGGGCGTCTTCGTCGAGCCCGGGTCGGCGGCCTCGGTCGCCGGGCTGCTCGCCTGCGCGGCGGCCGGCCTCGTGCCCAGCGGGGCGCGGATCGTGTGCACCGTGACCGGGCACGGCTTGAAGGACCCACAGTGGGCGCTGCGGACGGCCGACGGTTCCGAGGTGGTGCCGACCCGCGTCCCGGTCGACGCCGTCTCCGCCGCCCGTGCCCTCGGGCTCGAGGACTGACCCGGGTGACGAGCGTTCCTGCCGGCCGGTCCGTCGCCGTCCGGGTGCCGGCGAGCAGCGCCAACCTCGGTCCGGGTTTCGACTCCCTCGGGCTGGCGCTCGGGCTGTGGGACGAGTATCTCTTCACGACCGTCGCCGAGCCCGGGCTGAGAGTCGAGGTGACCGGTGAGGACGCGGCGGACGTGCCGACCGACGAGTCCCACCTCGTGCTGGCGACGATGTGGCACACGTGGGACCTGCTCGGCGCGAAGCCGCCCGCCGGGTTGGCGCTCGAGGCTCGCAACGGCATCCCCCACGGGCGCGGACTCGGGTCGTCTGCCGCGGCCATCGTCGCGGGCGTCGTTGCGGCGCAAGCACTTTCGGCCCGTTGCCTTCCTGGGCGAGGCTCGGAGGTGGCGATCGACCTCGAGCTGGCCGGCGACGTGTCGAGCCGCCTCGAGGGGCACCCGGACAACGCCTCGGCAAGCGTCCACGGCGGCCTGACGGTCAGCCTCATCCCGGACGACTCCGGTCGCGACGCGGGCGACCGGACGGTCACGGCCAGCCCTGCCCTGCATCCCGACGTCGACGTCGTCGTGTTCGTCCCGCAGGAGCAGCTCCCGACCCGCACCGCGCGAGCGGTGCTGCCCGAGTCGGTCCCGCTCGCGGCCGCGGCGGCCAACGCCGGGCGGGCCGCCCTGCTCGTGCATGCGCTCACCACCGAGCCGCGCCACCTGCACCCGGCCACGCGCGACTGGCTGCACCAGGACGCTCGGCGCACGGCATACCCGGACTCCATGGGACTCGTCGACGCGCTGCGCGCCGACGGGCATGCCGCGGTGATCTCCGGCGCCGGGCCGAGCGTGCTCGTCCTGACGCGGCGCGCCGTGGCCGATGCCGTGCAGGCCGGGGGGCCCGCCGGACGGTGGCGCCGGCTGATGCCCGGGATCCCGCAGCGGGGCGTGGTCGTGACCGTCGCCTGACGACCGCGGCCCCCCCAAGTCGCGTGGCCAGTTCGGTGAAGTGGGTGCAGTCGGGGGTCGTGCGGAAGTGGCCACTCGACGGGGCGGCTTGGGTCGAGTGGCCAGTTCGGTGCAGTCGGTGCAGTCGGGGCCCGTGCGGAAGTGGCCACTCGACGGGGCACTAGACCGGGGGATGGGCGGGCCACCTGCCCGGATGAGCCCACCGGAGTGTTACATTGGGTCAGCACCACGGCCGCGGCAGTGCAGGCTGGTGTTCATCCCCACGCAGAGTCGACCTCGCTCGTCTCTCGGCACAGTGCGTGCCGCGTGGAATCCATGTCGGCCAGAGACGCCTGGCCCAAGCCCGGCCCCGCGGAGGTATCCCGGGCCGCAACGAGGGGGAAGGATCCTTCGTGTCAGAGACCACGACCCGTCCGGTGTCCGGCCTGTCGGCCATGAAGCTGGACGAGCTCAAGGGCGTCGCGTCGTCCATGGGCATCACGGGCACCGCGAAGATGCGCAAGAGCGACCTCGTCGAGGCGATTCGCGCGCGGCAGGCGGGGGAGCTGCCCGCCCCGTCGGTCGGGCGATCCTCGCGTGCAGCACGCCGCGGACTGCCGGCGGCAGAGGCCGCCGAGGCAACTGCGGCACCGGCCCCTTATGGAGACGTCGCAGCGACGGTGCCCGGCGCCGCAGCATCGGATGAGCCGGTGAGCCCAGGGTCCCGCGAGCCTGGCGGTGACGGCCCTGTCGGCCGTGGCGGCCGGGGGCGCCCCGAGACCCGCCCCGGAGGCGGTCCCGAGAGCCGCCCCGAGCAGCGGCCCGAGGCGCGGCCCGAGCCGGACACCGACTATCGCGGGGTCCGCCCTCCGACGAGTGCTACCGAGGCGGTCGACGCGGAGCTGCGGGACCGCCAGCAGGCGCGGGAGGCTGACGCGGGTGAGAGCCGTCGTCGTCGCACCCGCCACCTCGACCGGGGCGGCGACCGCATCGATGCGCGTGACCCGAGCCAGCGCAGGCCCGAGCGACCCGACCAGCGGGACGACCGCGGCGACCGCGAGCAGGGTGGCGAGCGGTACGAGGGCGGCCCAGATCGAGAGCAGCGGCGCGAATACGGTGACCGCCAGCGCCAGTTCGACCGTGCCGAGGGTGCCGACCGTGCCGACCGTGCCGACCGTGCCGACCGGGCCGAGGGTGCCGGCGGCGTCCGGCAGGAGCAGGCTGACCGGCACGAGCAGGCTGACCGGCAGGGCCGCAGCGACCGCCAGGGCGAGCAGGACCACGGGGGACTGCAGCAGGGTGCGCAGGCCCAGGCCGTGCAGAACCGCCAGCCGGGCCGCTACGACGACGACGACCGCGGCGGTCGCCGTGGGCGCAACCGCCAGCGCAGTAGGGACCGCAAGCGTGGCCGTGGTCGTGAGGGGCAGGACTGGGGCGAGCCTGACGTGCTCGTGGCCGAGGACGACGTGCTCGTGCCCGTCGCCGGCATCCTCGACGTCCTCGACAACTACGCGTTCGTGCGCACCTCCGGCTACCTCCCCGGCCCCAACGACGTCTACGTGCCGCTGGGGATGGTGAAGAAGAACGGCCTGCGCAAGGGCGACGCCGTCACGGGGGCGGTCCGGGCGCTGCGCGACGGTGAGGCGCCGCAGGGCAACGTCGGGCGCCAGAAGTACAACGCGCTCGTGCGCCTCGACACCGTCAACGGCGGCACCCCGGAGGAGGCCGGCAGGCGCGTCGAGTTCCAGAAGCTGACCCCGCTCTACCCGCAGCAGCGACTGCGGCTCGAGACGGAGTCGCACGTCCTCACGACCCGGATGATCGACCTCGTGGCGCCCATCGGCAAGGGGCAGCGGGGGCTCATCGTCGCCCCGGCGAAGGCCGGCAAGACGATGGTGATGCAGGCGCTCGCCAACGCCATCACCACGAACAACCCGGAGTGCCACCTCATGGTCGTCCTCGTCGACGAGCGTCCCGAGGAGGTCACCGACATGGAGCGGGCCGTCAAGGGCGAGGTCATCTCATCGACCTTCGACCGGCCGGCAGAGGACCACACGACCGTGGCCGAGCTGTCGATCGAGCGCGCCAAGCGACTCGTCGAGCTCGGACACGACGTCGTCGTGCTGCTCGACTCGATCACCAAGCTCGGCCGGGCCTACAACCTCGCCGCTCCCGCGTCGGGGCGCATCCTCTCCGGCGGGGTCGACTCGGCGGCGCTCTACCCGCCGAAGAAGTTCTTCGGCGCCGCGCGCAACATCGAGAACGGTGGCTCCCTCACCATCCTCGCGACCGCCCTCGTGGAGACCGGCTCCAAGATGGACGAGGTGATCTTCGAGGAGTTCAAGGGCACCGGCAACATGGAGCTGCGTCTCTCTCGCGACCTCGCGAACCGGCGGATCTTCCCTGCGGTCGACATCAACAGCTCCGGGACGCGCCGCGAGGAGATCCTGCTCGCGGCCGAGGAGCTGAAGATCATGTGGAAGCTGCGTCGGGTGCTGGCCGCCCTCGACCCGCAGCAGGCCGTGGAGCTGCTCATCGACCGGCTCAAGAAGACGCGGTCCAACTTCGAGTTCCTCACCCAGGTGCAGCAGACCAGCTCGATCCGGTTGGGCGAGGAGTGACCGCGGGCCCGACCACGGGGTGAGCGGCGAGGGCGGTGCCGGACGGCATCGCCCTCGCGCTTCACCCGGCGGAGGTGGCGGGTGCCGTCTCATCGCTGGCCCGGGTGTGCTAAGGCCGACGTTTCGTCCGGTATTTTGGTGTCGTGCACCTTTTATGTGGGCGCGGTATGCCGTGAGCAGCCCCGCCGTGACTCGCGTCCTCGTCGCCGAGGACGACGCGGACATCCGCGACCTCGTCGCGTTCAAGCTCGGCCAGGCCGGCTACGCCATTGAGGCGTTCGCCGACGGCGCGAGCGCCTGGGAGGCGTTCGAGCGCAACCCGCCCCAGCTGGCGGTCCTCGACGTCATGATGCCCGGGCTCTCGGGCCTCGACGTCCTGCGCCGCATTCGCGACAGCGCGCACGCCTCCGTGCCCGTCCTGCTGCTCAGCGCCAAGTCCCGGGACACCGACGTCGACACCGGGTTCGCGGTGGGCGCCGACGACTACGTCATCAAGCCGTTCAGCGCGCGTGAGCTGCTCCACCGGGTCAACGGCATGCTGGCCCGGTCGCGGTGACCGGCGGGCCGCTGCTGGCGCTCACGGCCGCTGTGCTCGCGGCGTGCGTGTCGCTGGTGGTGGCGGTCGTCGTGGTCAAGGCGCGCCGGACGTTGCTGGGCCGCCGGGACGCCGCCCTGCTCGCCGACCTGCGTCCGATCCTCATCGAGGTCGCCGCCGACGAGGACGACTCGGGGCAAGGGCGGTCGGCTCTCGCGGCCGTGACGGGTGCGGCCCGCCCCGCCCTCGACCGGAGCATCGTCGCGATGCTCACGAAGATCCGCGGCCTGCCCGCCGAGTCGCTCGTCGACGTGCTCGAGGCGCACGGGGCGGTGGCTGCAGCAGAGCGCGACCTGGGGGCGCGCTCTCCCATCCGCCGCGCCCACGCCGCGCAGCTGCTCGGGCTCGCCCGCAGCGACGAAGCCGTGCCCTCGCTCGTCGAGGCGCTCCACGACCCCGCGGGTGAGGTCCGGACCTCAGCGGCATACGCACTCGGTCTCATCGGGGACCCCACAGCCGCGGGCCCGCTCCTGGCCGCCCTCGGCTCGGACGGGGGCGTGCCCGCCAGCACCGCCGCGGACGCCCTCCAGGCCATGGGCATGGGCATCGCCGACGCGCTGGTCGACGGGCTGTCCAACGCCGATCCCCGCGTCCGCACCGTGGCCGCCCACGTGAGCGGCTGGGGCAGCTTCGTGCGCTCCGTGCCCCCCATGCGCGCGCTCCTCGCCTCCGACCCGGACCTCGTGGTCCGCGAGGCCTGCGCCGTCGCGCTGGGCCGCGCCGGTCGGGCCGAGGACGTCGGGGTCCTCGCGCGCCACCTCGCGCCATCCGAGCCGCTGTCCCTGCGTCGGATGTGCGCGCTCGCGCTGCGCGATCTCGGCGACCCTGCCGCCGTGCCGGCGCTCGAGGCGCTCCTCGTGGACCGGGACCCGCGGCTCGCCGAGCACGCGGCCGCCGCCCTGCTGGAGCTGGGGCCCTGGGGGCGCACGGCGCTGGAGGGGCATTCCGGCCCCGCCATCGAGACGGCCCGACTCGTCGCCATGCTGCAGCACGGGGTCCTGGTGTGAGCTGGGAGGACCTGATCGTGGACGCGCGCGGCGGTCTCGCCGCGGTCATGCACGTGTCGTCGGCACCCGTCATGGCCTACTTCGTCCTCGTCAACACCTCCCTCGTGGTGCTCATCACCGTGGCCTACGTGGAGTTCCGCGCGCAGCAGCGGCGACGGGCCGCCGCGGTCGCGTGGGAGGGCGGGTCGCTCGCTCCCGGTGTGTCCCTCCTCGTGCCGGCCTACAACGAGGAGGCGGGGATCGTCACCGCCGTCGTCTCGCTGCTGTCCCTGCGCTATCCGCGCCACGAGGTCGTGGTCGTCGACGACGGCAGCGTCGACCGCACCTTCGAGCGGCTGGAGCAGGCGTTCGACCTCGTGCAGGTGCCCCGGCAGCTGCCCACCGACATCCCCACCGGGGAAGGGTCCTCGGCGTGCACGTCCCGCGCGACGGACGCACCCCGCTCGTCGTGGTCCGCAAGGAGAACTCGGGCCGCTCCGACGCGGTCAACGTGGGCATCAACGCCGCGAGCGAGCAGCTCGTCGCGATGATCGACGGAGACTCCATTCTCGAGCCCGATGCCCTGCTGCACGTCACCCGACCCTTCGCCGACGACCCCACGCGGATGGTGGCGACCGGCGGGGCCATCCGCCCGGTCAACGGCAGCAAGGTCGTCTCGGGTCGCATCGTCCGGGTGGAGATGGCGCGCACGTGGCTTCCGCGCATCCAGGTCGTCGAGTACCTGCGGGCCTTCCTGCTCGGCCGCACCGGCTGGTCGCGCCTCAACTCCCTCATCCTCATCAGCGGCGCGTTCGGCCTGTTCCGGCGCGACGTCGTCGTCGAGGTGGGGGGGCTCGACACGCACAGCATCGGCGAGGACTTCGAGCTCGTGCTGCGCATCCACAAGCACCTGAGTGACGCCGGGCGGGACTATCGGGTGCAGTTCGTGCCGGAGCCCGTGTCGTGGACCGAGGTGCCCTCGACGTTGCGCGTGCTGCGCAACCAGCGCCGGCGGTGGCATCGGGGACTGTGGGAGACGCTCTGGGCCTACCGCGGGATGCTCTTCCGGCGGCGCTACGGACGGGTTGGCTGGCTGGCCCTGCCCTACTACTGGGTCTTCGAGCTGTGCGCGCCGCTGCTCGAGCTCTTCGGGCTCGTCCTCGTGCCGCTGGCCCTCGCCCTCCAGCTCGTCGACGGCACGTATGCCGGTCTGCTGCTCCTCCTCGCCTACGCGTATGCCGTGCTCGTGACCCTCGCCGCCATGCTCGTCGACGAGTGGGCCTTCCACAAGCACGAGCGGTGGCGCGCGATCGGGATCACCATCGCGGCCTCGGTCCTCGAGAACCTCGGCTACCGCCAGCTCACCGTGTGGTGGCGCCTCGAGGGCTGGTGGGCGAGCCTGCGCGGACGGGCCCAGGTCTGGGGCGTCATGACGCGCACCGGCTTCGACGAGGAGGCGGCGTGAGCGGGCGCAGGAGGATGTGGGCCGAGGGGTCCGTCATCCGGCGGATCAAGGTGCTCGCCACCTTGGTCCTCCTCCTGCTCGCCGTGGCGGCGGGCGCCACGCTGCAGGTCGGACGGGAGCAGGCGCAGGTCGAGGCGGCGCTGTCCACGGCGCTCGTCCCCGCCCTCGAGGCCAACAGCACCGCGCTGCTGACGATGGCGCACGTGGACCGCGAGTGGGAGGACCAGGTCGCCGGCTCGGCGGCGGAGGGACCGCACGCCGCCCACCGAGCGGCAGCGTTGGAGCAGCTCGACCGGCTCCACGTCTTCCTCCGGCGGCCGACCCTGTCCGCCGTGGACCGGGCCGCCCTGGAGGCCCTCGAGTCGACCGCGAGGAGGGCGGCGTCGCGGTGGTTCGCCGCGGTCGACGCCGCCGCGGCGGGTTCCGGCCGCTCCGATGTCCAGACGACGGCACGGACCATCGCCCGCCGCGCCTTCGCCGACTTCATCGCCGCGAACGGCCGCCTGCAGGTGCAGCTGCGCTCGACGCGCAACGGCTTGGCCGACCAGGCGACGCACGCCGACGGTGTGCGCAACGGGATCGCCGTCGGCGTCATGGTGGCGTCCGCGATCCTCGTCATCGGGGGGGCGACGAGCGTGATCCACTCGCTGGGTCGTCCGCTCGAGCGGCTTCGAGCGGTCGTCCAACGGCAGGGCGCCGGCGACGTCATGGCCATGGCCGACCCCGCGGACGGGCCGCTGGAGCTGCGTGCTCTCGCCCGCGAGTTCAACGACCTCACCCGGGCCAACAGCCGGCTCCACGACCAGCAGGCCGAGGCGCTGCGGCTGCACCAGATGGTGCTCGACGTGGCGGCCGCCATCGGAGCCTCCGACGACGTCGGCAGCGCGCTCGAGCTCGTCTGCGCGAGACTGGGCATCGGCCTCGGGGCCGACCGGGTCCTGTTCTACTCGCTCGCGAAGGGCTCGTCGTCGGTCGAGGACCGGGCCGAGTGGCATCGCGAGGCGCTCCCTCCCCTGTCGCCGCTGCCGCGCTCCCTCGCCCGGCAGGTCCGGGCCATGAACCGGGCGCTGCGCGGCCAGGGCTACCTCGCCATCGAGGACCTGCGCGCGCAGCCGATGGCGAGCAACCCGCGCGCCATCGCCTTCCACCGGGCCACGGCCGCGTGGGCGGCGCTGCTCCTGCCGGTCGGCTCCGGTGGGCGCGGGCTCGGCGTGCTGGCGGTGCTCATGGTCGAGCGGCCCCGGGCATGGCGTCCAGCGGAGGTCCAGGCCGCGCAGCAGTTCGCGAACATCGCCGCGGAGACCATCGCCCAGCTGCGCCTGGCCGAGCTGCAGGAGGAGCAGGTCCGCCGCCTGATGGAGCTGGACCGGCACAAGACCGACTTCATCGGCACCGTCAGCCACGAGCTGCGGACCCCGCTGACGTCCATCAAGGGCTACGTCGAGCTGCTGGAGGACGGCGACTTCGGGGACGTCAGCCCGGGGCAGCGGACGGCTCTCGGGGTCATCGGGCGCAACGCCTCGCGCCTGGGCGGCCTCATCGAGGACCTGCTCGTGCTCAACAAGATCGAGTCGTCGGGCCTCTCCCGCTCTCTTCAGGACGTCGCGGTGACCGACCTCGTGGGGCAGGTCGTCGAGACGATCCGCCCCATGGCCGCCGCCGGCGACGTGTCGGTCGTGTGCGCCGACATCGCCGAGGACCTCTCCATCCACGTCGACCGCGGCCAGCTCGAACGCGTCCTGATCAACCTCGGCTCCAACGCCGTGAAGTTCACGCCCCGGGGCGGCACGGCGACCTTCGCCGCGCGGCCGATCGACGGGCATGTCGAGATCTCGGTGAGCGACACGGGCATCGGCATTCCGAGTGCCGATCTCGCCCGACTCTCCGAGCGCTTCTTCCGCGCCGGCAACGCGCACTCCGCGGCCATTCCCGGGACCGGCCTCGGCCTGACGATCGTGCGCAGCATCGTGGAGGGCCACGGTGGCACGCTGCGCGTCTCGTCGGTGGAGGGCAGCGGCACGACGATGCGGGTACTGCTGCCGCGCAGCGGCACCAGGGGCGAGTTGCACCCGGTGGGGGCGATCGCCGGGGGAAGGGCCGTCACCGCGCCGGAGCAGCGCCGTGGTCGCGGCGCGAGCGCCTGACCGGGCGGAATACACCAGCCCTGGCGGTGGTTTTGGGAGACGGTGCGCCGCTCTGGCACACTTGGCCCTTGGACCGGTTCACGGCGAGCAGATTCCCGACCCGGCCGCCCACCTCAAGGAGAGCCCATGAAGAAGGACCTGCACCCCGACTACGTGGAGACCACGGTGGCCTGCACCTGTGGCAACACGTTCACCACGCGCAGCACCGCGAAGTCCGGCGCCATCTCCGCCGACGTCTGCTCGCAGTGCCACCCGTTCTACACGGGCAAGCAGAAGATCCTCGACACCGGCGGCCGGGTCGCCCGCTTCGAGGCCCGCTACGGCAAGAAGGCCGCCAAGTAGCTCTCCGCACGCCGGTCCCAGCGACACGAGTCGCCGGGGCCGGCGTTCGCCTTCCCACCCCGTCGTCGCTCGATCCGACAAGCGCTCCAACCCGACAAGGAGGTGAGCCGCAGCCGTGCTGACATCCGTGCGGTCCATCCTCGAGGAGTACGCGGCCCTCGAGCGACGACTCTCCGATCCGGCCGTCCACTCCGACCAGGAGGTCGTGCGCGGCCTCAACAAGAGGTATGCCGCGCTCGCGCCGACGGTCGCCGCCGCCCGTGCCTGGGAGGCGGCCCGGGACGACCTCGCAGCGGCCCGCGAGCTCGCGGCCGAGGACGCGGAGATCGCCGACGAGGTGCCCGCGCTCGAGGCCACGGCGCAGGCCGCCGAAGCAGCCCTACGGCGCCTGCTCATCCCCCGCGACCCCGACGACGACCGGGCCGTGATCCTCGAGGTCAAGGCCGGGGAGGGTGGCGACGA
This sequence comes from Intrasporangium sp., assembly GCF_035688975.1. Classification (GTDB taxonomy): domain Bacteria; phylum Actinomycetota; class Actinomycetes; order Actinomycetales; family Dermatophilaceae; genus CALMNV01. The sequence goes on from NZ_DASSMH010000129.1 coordinate 16,774, forward strand.
GTCCGCCCTCTTCGCCGGGGACCTGCTGCGGATGTACCTGCGGTACGCCGAGCGCCGCGGCTGGCAGGCCGTCGTCGAGGACACGACCGAGTCCGACCTGGGCGGCTACAAGGACGTGCGGGTCTCGATCCGCGCCAAGGGGGCGCCCGGGCCGGGGGAGGGCCCGTGGGCGCGCCTCAAGTACGAGGGGGGCGTGCACCGGGTGCAGCGGGTGCCCGTGACCGAATCCCAGGGCCGCATCCACACCTCCGCGGCGGGCGTGCTCGTCATGCCCGAGGTGGAGGACCCCGCCGAGGTGGACCTGCAGCCGAGCGACCTGCGGATCGACGTCTACCGCTCGTCGGGGCCGGGTGGCCAGAGCGTCAACACGACCGACTCCGCCGTGCGCATCACCCACCTCCCGACCGGCCTGGTCGTCTCGTGCCAGAACGAGAAGTCACAGCTGCAGAACAAGGAGGCGGCGCTGCGGGTCCTGCGGGCGCGGCTGCACCAGCTCGCCCAGGACGAGGCCGTCGCCGAGGCGTCGGCGGCCCGCCGGTCCCAGGTCCGCACCGTCGACCGGTCCGAGCGGATCCGCACCTACAACTTCCCGGAGAACCGGATCTCCGACCACCGCACCGGCTACAAGGCCTACAACCTCGACGCGGTCCTCGACGGCGACCTCGACCCGGTCGTGCAGTCGGCGCTCGACGCCGACGAGGCGGCGAAGCTCGCCGAGCTTGCCGGCGCGTCGACGTGACCGACCTGCGCCGGGCCGTGCGGGAGGCGACGGCCGTGCTCGTGGGCGCGGGGATCGAGTCGGCCTCCGCCGACGCGGTGGCCCTTGCCGCCCACGTGCTGCGCGTCGAGCCCGCGGAGGTGCGCCGACTCCTCGTCCTCGGAGGCCGGGCGGTGCCGGAGTCGTATGCCGCCCTCGTCCACGACAGGGCCCGGCGGGTGCCGCTGCAGCACCTCACCGGGCAGGCCCACTTCCGCCGGCTCACCCTTTCCGTCGGGCCGGGCGTGTTCGTGCCGCGACCCGAGACGGAGGTCCTCGTCGGCCTGGCGCTCGAGGAGGTCGACCGCCTGGAGCGCGGTGACCGTCCTCGGGGGGCCGGCGGCGGGTGCGGCGCCCGGGACGGCATACGGCTCGTGGACCTGTGCAGCGGCTCGGGTGCGATCCCGCTCGCCGTCAAGGAGGAGCGGCCGGCGGTGCGGGTGCGTGGGATCGAGCTGTCGCCCGAGGCGCTCGCCTGGGGCACGCGCAACCGCGACGTGCTGGGGCTCGACGTCGAGCTCGTCCAGGGGGACGCGACCCGGCCGTGCTTCCACGACTGGCGGGGGACCGTGGACGTCGTGACGGTCAACCCGCCGTACATTCCCGTGGGGGCCGTCCCCCTCGATCCCGAGGTGCGCGACCACGACCCCGAGCTGGCCCTCTACGGCGGCAGCGAGGACGGGCTCGCCATCCCGCTCGCGGTCGCCACGGTCGCGGCGGAGCTGCTGCGCCCCGGTGGTCTCGTGCTGATGGAGCACGCCGAGGCGCAGGGTGACTCGCTGCCGCGGGCCCTCGCCGCGGCAGGCCCCTGGACCGACGTGGCCGACCACGCGGACCTCGCCGGCCGTCCGCGGGTGGCGGCTGCTCGACGGCGCTGACGCCCCGGCTGCCGCGTGCGTTGCGGGACGCACGACTACCCTCGGGGCCATGAGCGAGGTTCATGACTGCTCCGACCCGGCCACCCGCGCGGCGGCCGTCGAGGCCGCCGCCGCAGCCGTGCGCGCCGGCGAGCTCGTCGTGCTGCCCACCGACACCGTCTACGGCATCGGCTGCGACGCCTTCGACGCCGACGCGGTGGCGTCGGTGCTCGTGACGAAGGGCCGCGGTCGCGACATGCCGCCACCCGTGCTCATCCCGACGGCCCGGACCGCCCACGGTCTCGCGACGCACATTCCCGACTACGCCACGACGCTGATGGAACGCTTCTGGCCGGGCCCGCTCACCCTCGTCCTCGAGGCGCAGACGTCGCTGCACTGGGACCTCGGGGAGACCAACGGCACCGTCGCGCTGCGCGTCCCTGCCGACGACGTCGCCCTCGAGCTGCTCGGCGAGATCGGGCCGATGGCGGTGACGAGCGCGAACACCACCGGTGAGCCGGCGGCGCGCACCGTGGCAGAGGCCGAGGCCATGCTCGGCGAGGCCGTGGCCGTCTACCTCGACGCCGGCGAGATGCGATCCCATGAGCCCTCGACCATCGTCGACTGCACCGGACCGGCCCCGGTGACTCTGCGGCAGGGCGCCCTGCCGCAGGCCGACATCGACGCCGCCCTGGCACCCGAGCCTCCCGTCTCGCCACCGGAGAGCCCCGAGTCGGGACAGCAGCCGGCGCTCTAGAGTTGGTCGCACAGCCGCTTCGCCCCGCCGACGACCCGGGAGTTCCCCATGTCAGCTGACCAGACGTTCTACGGCTCCGACTTCGGCGCCCTGCAGACCTTCGACCCCGACATCGCGGGCGTCCTGCTGTCGGAGCTGGACCGCATCCGTGGCGGCCTGCAGCTCATCGCGAGCGAGAACATCTCCTCCCCGGCCGTCCTCACCGCGCTCGGCTCCACGTTGTCGAACAAGTACGCCGAGGGGTATCCGGGCCGGCGCTACTACGGCGGGTGCGCCGAGGTCGACAAGGCCGAGACGATCGCCATCGAGCGGGCCAAGGAGCTCTTCGGCGCCGAGCACGCCAACGTGCAGCCCCACTCGGGGGCCAGTGCCAACCAGGCCGTCTACGGCGCCTTCCTCAAGCCCGGCGACACCTTCCTCGCCATGTCGCTGCCGATGGGCGGGCACCTCACGCACGGCAGCAAGGTCTCCTTCTCCGGCAAGTGGTTCAACGCCGTCGGCTACGGCGTCGACAGGCAGACCGAGGACATCGACTACGCGCAGGTCGCCGAGCTCGCCCGCGAGCACCGGCCCAAGCTCATCTGCGCCGGGGGGTCGGCGATCCCGCGGCTCATCGACTTCGAGTTCTTCCGCAACCTCGCCGACGAAGTGGGGGCGGTCTTCTGGGTGGACGCGGCGCACTTCATCGGCCTCGTGGCGGGCAAGGCGATCCCCTCGCCGGTCCCGTATGCCGACGTCGTGACCTTCACGACGCACAAGGTGCTCCGCGGTCCGCGCTCCGGCGCCCTCGTGTGCACGGCCGAGCATGCCGCGGCCCTCGACAAGGCGGTCTTCCCGATGATGCAGGGCGGCCCGCAGATGCACACCATCGCGGCCAAGGCCGTCAACTTCAAGGAGGCCGCGACCCCGGAGTACGCGCGGTATGCCGCGGACGTCATCGCCAACTCCAAGCAGCTGGCCGCCAGCCTCCTCGAGCTCGGCCTCCGTCCGACGACGGGCGGCACGGACACGCACCTGTCGCTGCTCGACCTGCAGGGCGTCGGCGTCACCGGCAAGGACGCCGAGGCTCGCGCCGACGCCGCCGGCATCGTCCTCAACAAGAACGCCATCCCCTTCGACCCGCAGAAGCCCAACATCGCCTCGGGCATCCGCGTCGGCACGCCGTCCGTGACGACGCAGGGCATGGGCATCGAGGAGATGAAGCACATCGCCGCGCTCATCCACCGGGCGGTCACCGAGGGCGACGCCGACCCCGACCACCCCGTGAGCAAGGAGGTCCGCGCGGAGGTCACCGACCTGGTGACGCGCTTCCCGGCATACCCTCGCGGGTGACGCGCACGCCGGGAGGGGCCCCGGGCACGGTGCCCCTCCCGGGTCCGCGTGACAAGGTGGACCCGTGCACGAGTACGTCCTGATCCTCATCGTCGCCGCTGGGGTCACCTACCTCGTGACGCCGTTCGTGCGCAGCCTCGCCGTCGCGACCGGCGCGTTCACCGCCGTCCGGGAGCGCGACGTGCACACGACGCCCATCCCGCGGCTCGGGGGAGTGGGCATCTACCTCGGCTTCGTGGCCGCCGCGCTCGTGGCGCGGTCACTGCCCTACCTCGGCACCCTCTTCTCCGACCGGCAGATCCTCGGGGTCCTCGCGGCCGGCGGCATCGTGTGCCTCCTCGGCGCGTTCGACGACATCCGCGAGCTGGACTGGCTCACCAAGCTCGCGGGCCAGATCCTCGCCGCGGGCCTCATGTCCTACACGGGCGTCCAGCTGCTGTCCCTGCCGGTCTTCGGTGTGACCGTCCTGCCGACGCCGGTCCTCGTGGCCGTCACGGTCGTGATCGTCATCGTGTCCACCAACGCGGTCAACTTCATCGACGGTCTCGACGGCCTGGCCGCCGGCGTCGTCGGCATCGCCGCGCTCGCCTTCTTCACCTACTCCTACATCGTGTCCCGCTCGTTCGTGCCCGCCAACGTCTTCTCGACCGCGACCTTCATCTCGGCCGCGCTGCTCGGCTGCTGCGCCGGCTTCCTGCCGCACAACTTCCATCCCGCCCGTCTCTTCATGGGCGACTCCGGCGCCCTCACCCTCGGCCTGCTCCTGTCCGCGGCGACGATCACCCTGACCGGGCACGTGGACTCGAGCCAGGTCTCGGCCAACCAGGCGACGGCCGCCTTCCTGCCGATCCTCGTGCCGCTCGCCGTGGTGCTGCTGCCGCTCCTCGACATGGTGCTCGCCGTGGTCCGGCGCACCCGGGCCGGGCAGCGCCCGTGGCACCCGGACGCCCAGCACCTGCACCACCGGATGCTCGCCATCGGGCACGGCCACCGGCGGGCGGTGCTCATCCTCTACCTGTGGGCTGCCATCGTGGCGATGGGCTCGGTCTCCTTCGTCATCTGGGACGGCTGGACGCCGCTCGTGGCGGTCCTCGGCGCCGCGGCGGTCGGCGCCGTCCTCACGGTCGGCCTGCCCAGGTGGAGCCCGGCCAAGCGCTTGTGATACCTTTCACAAGGTCCCGAGGACACGCTGTGAAAACGCGGCGAAACCACTGGTAGACCCCCGATCCCCGTAGCAGACCGGAGCGACGTGACCAGGAGCAAGGCCGCAGACCGCGGGCGTCCGCACGTCGCCTTCTCGGTGATCCTGCGCGGCGCCCTGCCGCCCGCAGCCGTGGCCGGGGTGCTCAGCGCCGTCGTCCTCGCCGTGACGGGCGGGGTCGGGGCCGGGCTGGCCGGGCTGGCCGGGGTCGCGATCGCCCTGGCCTTCTTCACGTCCGGGCTCGTGGCCGTGAGCCGCATCGTCGTCGACACCGGCAACCCCATGCTCTTCATGGCCGTCGGCATGACCGTCTACCTCGCCCAGATCATCGCCCTGTTCCTCGTGCTGCTCGTCGCCCGCGGCATCGACGGGTTCGACAGCCGCTCGGCCGGCATCGCCATGCTCGTCACGGTGCTGGTCTGGCAGGCGGCCCAGATACGGGCCTGGCGACACGCGCGGGTCCCCGTCTACGACGGCACCCCGGGCGGCCCCGAGGCGGCGCCATGAGCCCCCGCCGATGCCCGGGACGTGGGCGCGCAAGGGCATCGCGAAGTCCGGTAGCGTACGTCCAGACTTGCGCCGCGTGGCCCGGCCCGGTCCGCCCGGCCTCGGCCGAGAGCTCCGGCCCGACCGACACCAGCCGCAGGTCCACCGATAGCGCATTCGAGGAGAGGCTGTGAGCCGCAACGTGTTGTCCGCGCACTTCCACCCCGCCGTGGCATCGGCTGCCGGTGTGCCGGCCGCCGAGGACGGGGGGTTCCAGGCTCCCGGCACGTCGGACTTCTACTGGCCACTCATCGGCGGCGACAACAACTGGGCCATCACGCGCCCGTCGGTCGTCCTGCTCCTGTCGGTCGCCCTGCTCGGCTGGTTCTTCGTGACCGCAGCCGGCCGCCTGTCCCTCGTCCCGACCAAGCGCCAGTTCCTCGTCGAGGGCGCCTACGGCTTCGTGCGCAACTCCATCGGACGCGACGTCATCGGCGAGCGCGAGTTCCGGCCCTTCCTGCCGCTGCTCTTCACCGTCTTCACGATGATCCTGCTCAACAACGTCTTCGGCATCGTGCCCTTCGTGCAGTTCCCGACGATGAGCCGCGTGGCGTTCCCGATCGTGCTGACGCTGGTCGTCTACGTCACCTACCACGTCGTGGCCATCCGCAAGAAGCACGGCGTCGTGAGCTACTTCAAGTCCCTCGTCCCTGCGGGGCTGCCCGGGTGGCTCGTGCCGATCATGTTCGTGCTCGAGGTCGCCACCTACTTCTTCATCCGGCCGCTCACCCTCGCGCTGCGACTCTTCGGCAACATGCTCGCCGGACACCTCATGCTCCTGGTCTTCATCCTCGGCGGCGAGTACCTCCTCCTGCACGGGGGCAACGTGCTCCTCGCCTTCTCCGGTGTCATGTCGTTCGCGTTCTCGATCCTCATGACGTTCTTCGAGCTGCTCGTCGAGTTCCTCCAGGCGTTCATCTTCACCATCCTCACCGCCCTCTACCTCGCGGACGCGGTCTCCGAGTCCCACTGACCCTCGGTGCGGGCCAGCCCGCACTCGACCCCGTACGACCTGAACCCCTGTACGACCTGAACCCCTGTACGACCTGAAGCGCACCACCCATCACGACATCGGGAGCTCCTTCCCGATGCCACCCCGAAAGGAAACGTAATGACCGGCAACATCGCCTTCCTCGGTTATGGTCTCGCCGCCATCGGCCCCGGTATCGGTATCGGCCTGATCTTCGCCGCGTACATCAACGGCGTCGCGCGGCAGCCCGAGGCCCGAGGCATGCTGCAGACCATCGCCTTCACCGGCATGGCCCTGACCGAGGCCCTTGCCATCCTCGGTCTCGTCTTCGCGTTCGTCTTCCGGGCCAGCTGAGCACCACTCGGCCGTCACCGATGCACCGCACACCCCAGCACCGGCTCAACAGATAGGAAAGCGACGTGGCTCTCGCATCCGTAGTCGCCGCCGAAGGCCCCGGTTGGCCCGAGGCGCTGCCGCTCCTGCCGCACCCGGCGGAGCTCATCGCCGGCATCGTGGCGTTCGGCATCCTCTACTGGCTGTACAGGACCAAGGTGGTGCCGCGCCTCGAGGAGCTCTACGCCGCCCGAGCCGCCGCCATCGAGGGCGGGATCCACAAGGCCGAGGAGGCGCAGGCACAGGCCCAGGCCGCCCTGGAGCAGTACCAGGCCCAGCTGAGCGAGGCGCGCGCCGAGGCGTCCAGGATCCGCGAGGACGCCAAGGCCCAGGGCGCCACCATCATGGCCGAGCTGCGCAGCCAGGCAGCGGCCGAGGCGACGCGCATCACCGAGACGGCGCACAAGCAGATCGAGGCGGAGCGGCAGCAGGCGCTCGTCTCCCTGCGTGCTGAGGTGGGCCGCATCTCGGTCGACCTCGCGAGTCGCATCGTCGGGGAGTCGCTCCACGAGGAGACCCGTCAGAAGGGCATCGTCGACCGCTTCCTCGCCGAGCTCGAGAGCGGCGACGTCGTGCGCGAGAAGGTCGGCGCGCCGCGAGGCGAGGACGCCTGATGCAGGGACCCTCTCGCGCAGCCGCGGCCGCCAGCCGCGAGGCGTTCACCGGCGTCCTCGCCGCGGGGGCCGACGGCGCGCGCCTCGCCGAGGAGCTCTTCGCCGTGGTGGGCCTGCTCGACGCCAACCGGTTGCTGCGCAAGGCGCTCGCCGACCCCTCCCGCGAGGGCGCGGAGAAGGCGGCGCTCGCCCGGCGCGTCCTCGAGGGCAAGGTGAGCGCGGTGACGGTGAGCGTCGTGGAGCAGGCCGCCGCGCAGCGGTGGTCCTCCGACCGCGACCTGACCGACGCCCTCGAGTCGTATGCCGTCGAGGCGGTCGTCGCCGCGGCCGAGACCGCCGGCCGTGCTGACCGCATCGAGGACGAGCTGTTCCGCTTCGAGCGGATCGTCGCCTCCAGCCCGCAGCTTCGGACGGCCTTGACGGACGAGAGCGTCCCCGTCGACAAGCGGCTCGGGCTCGTCGACGACCTGCTGGCCGCCAAGGTGGCGCCGGAGACGATGGTGCTCGCCCGCCGGGCGGTGCTGGCCCCGCGTGACCGGCGCTTCGAGCGCACGGTCGAGGTCTTCCTCGACACGGCCTCCCGTCGCCGGGAGCAGCAGACCGCCACCGTCACCTCGGCCGTCCCGCTCACGGACGGCGAGCGCGAGCGGCTTGCGTCCGCCCTCGCCGGCATCTACGGCGGCAAGGTCCACGTCAACACCGTCGTCGACCCCCGGGTCATCGGCGGGGTCAAGGTGGAGATCGGCGACGAGGTCATCGACGGGACGGTCCTGCGCAAGCTCGACGGTGTCCGCCGGTCCCTGGGCGCCTGAACCGCCTTCAACAGCAAGTGCACCGAGAGTTCCAGCGAGAGTTCCACCGAGAGTTCCACACTGACGGTCCGCGGGTGCGGGCCGAGACCGAGGAGAAGATCTGACATGACGGAGCTCACGATCCGTCCGGAGGAGATCCGGGAAGCCCTGGACTCCTTCGTCCAGTCGTACCAGCCCGGTGCGGCCGCCCGCGAGGAGGTGGGCCGCGTCAGCGACGCCGGTGACGGCATCGCCCACGTCGAGGGTCTGCCCTCGGCGATGACCAACGAGCTGCTGCAGTTCGAGGACGGCACCCTCGGCCTCGCGCTCAACCTCGACGTCCACGAGATCGGCGTCGTCGTCCTCGGTGACTTCTCGAACATCGACGAGGGCCAGAGCGTCAAGCGCACCGGCGAGGTGCTCTCGGTGCCGGTCGGCGACGCCTTCCTGGGCCGGGTCATCGACCCGCTCGGGACTCCCATCGACGGCCTGGGCGAGATCAAGGCCGAGGGCCGTCGTGCCCTCGAGCTGCAGGCTCCGTCGGTGGTCCAGCGCAAGTCGGTCCACGAGCCGATGCAGACGGGGATCAAGGCCGTCGACGCCATGACCCCGATCGGTCGCGGGCAGCGCCAGCTCATCATCGGCGACCGCCAGACGGGCAAGACCACGGTCGCGGTCGACACGATCATCAACCAGAAGCGCAACTGGGACTCCGGGGACCCCAACCAGCAGGTGCGCTGCATCTACGTCGGCATCGGCCAGAAGGGCTCGACGATCGCGTCGGTGCGCGCCACCCTCGAGGAGTCCGGGGCCCTGGAGTACACCACGATCGTCGCCGCACCGGCGTCCGACGCCGCGGGCTTCAAGTACCTCGCGCCCTACACCGGCTCGGCCATCGGCCAGCACTGGATGTACCAGGGCAAGCACGTCCTCATCGTCTTCGACGACCTGTCGAAGCAGGCCGAGGCCTACCGCGCGGTCTCCCTCCTCCTGCGCCGCCCGCCGGGTCGCGAGGCCTACCCGGGCGACGTCTTCTACCTCCACTCCCGCCTGCTGGAGCGTTGCGCGAAGCTCTCCGACGACCTCGGGGCGGGCTCGATGACGGGCCTTCCGATCATCGAGACGCGCGCCGGCGACGTCTCGGCCTACATCCCGACCAACGTCATCTCCATCACGGACGGGCAGATCTACCTGCAGGCGGACCTGTTCAACGCCAACGTCCGCCCGGCCATCGACGTGGGTGTGTCGGTGTCCCGCGTCGGCGGCGCGGCCCAGATCAAGGCGATGAAGTCGGTCGCCGGTCGACTCAAGCTCGACCTCGCCCAGTTCCGCGCCATGGAGGCGTTCGCGATGTTCGCCTCCGACCTCGACCCGGCGTCCCGCGCCCAGCTCGCCCGTGGGGCGCGTCTGGTCGAGCTGCTCAAGCAGCCGCAGTCCAACCCCTATCCCGTCGAGGAGCAGGTCGTCGCCGTGTGGGCGGGCACCTCCGGCAAGCTCGACGATGTGGCGGTCGAGGACGTGCGCGCCTTCGAGACCGAGCTGCTCGAGACGCTCCGTCGTGAGGGGCGCATCCTCACGGCGATCCGCGAGACCCAGAAGCTCGACGACGACACGATCGCCGCGCTCGAGAAGGCCACCGACGAGGTGAAGTTCACCTTCCGCGGCTCGTCCAAGAGCGCCGTCCAGGCCGGACACGAGGAGTTCTCCGAGATCGGCGAGGACCAGATCAGCCAGGCGAAGATCGTCAAGCAACGGTGACCGCCGTCCGTATGCCGGGAGGCTCGCTTCCCGGCATACGGCGAGGTTGCCCACCACAGACAGAACACGCCACAGACCGAGCACGCCACAGACCGAGCACGCCACAGACAGAGCACGCCACAGACAGAGAGGCGGGGTACATGGGAGCGCAGATGCGGATCTACCGCCAGCGCATCAAGTCCGTCAACTCCATCAAGAAGATCACCAACGCGATGGAGCTCATCGCGGCCGCCCGCGTCGTGAAGGCCCGCCAGCGGGCCGCCGAGGCGGTGCCGTACACGACTGCGCTGACCCGCGCCGTGTCCGCCGTGGCGACGAACGCCAACGAGGACCACCCGCTCACCCGCCCCAAGGGGACCGCGACGCGTGCCGGCGTGGTCATCATCACCGCGGACCGAGGTCTCGCCGGCGCCTACTCGAGCGCCGCGCTCAAGGAGAGCGCGCAGCTCGTCGAGCGGCTCCGCGGCGAGGGCAAGGAGGTCGTCCCCTACCTCGTCGGACGCAAGGCCGTGAGCTACTACACCTTCCGCAAGCGCGAGTACGCCGCCGAGTGGACCGGCTTCACCGACGCCCCGACCTTCGAGAACGCCCAGGAGATCGCGGAGCGGATCACCGCGGACTTCCTCAAGGACACCGCCGAGGGCGGACACGACGAGATCCACGTCGTCTACACCAGGTTCCGCTCGATGGTCCGCCAGGAGCCGCACGTGCTGCGGCTGCTGCCGCTCGAGGTCGTCGACGCCGCAGAGGCCGGCGACGCCGACGACGACCTCGACCTCAGCGTGCGGCAGTACGAGGAGGGTGAGCTGCCCCCGGCATACTCCTTCGAGCCGAACGCCAACGAGGTCCTCGACGCGCTGCTGCCCAAGTACGTCCGCAACCGCGTCTACACGTGCCTGCTCAGCTCGGCCGCCTCGGAGCTCGCGGCGCGCCAGCGCGCGATGAAGTCGGCCACGGACAACGCGCAGGAGCTCATCAAGACCTTCGAGCGCCTCGCGAACCAGGCCCGCCAGGCGGGCATCACGCAGGAGATCAGCGAGATCGTGGGCGGCGCCGACGCCCTCGCCGACGCCAAGAAGTAACGCCCACAAGGACCAGGAAAGCAGAGCGACATGACTGCAACTGTCAGCGACACCGCGGCGACGGCCGGACGAGGGCCCAGCGCGGGCGGCGTCGGCCGCATCGCACGGATCATCGGCCCCGTGGTCGACGTGGAGTTCCCCGTCGAGGCCATGCCCGAGCAGTACAACCTGCTCACCACCCAGGTGCTCCTCGAGGGGCGGACCCGCAACATCAACCTCGAGGTGGCCCAGCACATCGGCGAGCACCTCGTGCGCGCCGTCTCCCTGCAGCCGACGGACGGCATCGTGCGCGGCGCCGAGGTGCAGGACACCGGTGGACCCATCACGGTGCCGGTCGGCAACGTGACGCTCGGCAAGGTGTTCAACACCACCGGTGACTGCCTCAACCTCGAGGAGGGCGAGACGCTCGAGGTGACGGAGCGCTGGGGCATCCACCGCAAGGCGCCGGACTTCGACCAGCTCGAGCCGAAGACGACGATGTTCGAGACGGGCATCAAGGTCATCGACCTGCTCACCCCCTACGTCCAAGGCGGCAAGATCGGCCTCTTCGGCGGTGCGGGCGTCGGCAAGACCGTCCTCATCCAGGAGATGATCGCCCGCGTGGCCCGCAACCACGGTGGTGTCTCCGTGTTCGCCGGTGTCGGCGAGCGCACCCGTGAGGGCAACGACCTCATCGTCGAGATGGAGGAGGCCGGGGTCCTCGGCCAGACCGCGCTCGTCTTCGGCCAGATGGACGAGCCGCCGGGCACCCGCCTGCGCGTCGCCCTCTCTGCCCTGACGATGGCCGAGTACTTCCGGGACGTGCAGAACCAGGACGTGCTGCTCTTCATCGACAACATCTTCCGGTTCACCCAGGCCGGCTCGGAGGTCTCCACCCTCCTTGGCCGTATGCCGTCCGCCGTGGGTTACCAGCCCACGCTGGCCGACGAGATGGGCGTCCTTCAGGAGCGCATCACCTCGACGCGCGGCCACTCGATCACCTCGATGCAGGCGATCTACGTGCCGGCTGACGACTACACCGACCCCGCCCCGGCCACGACGTTCGCTCACCTGGACGCGACGACCGAGCTCTCCCGTGACATCGCGTCCATGGGCATCTACCCGGCCGTGGACCCGCTGTCCTCGACGTCGCGCATCCTCGACCCGCGCTACATCACGCAGGACCACTACAGCACCGCCGTGCGGGTCAAGTCGATCCTCCAGCGCAACAAGGAGCTGCAGGACATCATCGCGATCCTCGGCGTCGACGAGCTCTCGGAGGAGGACAAGATCCTCGTCAACCGAGCGCGTCGCATCCAGCGGTTCCTGTCCCAGAACACCTACGTCGCGAAGCAGTTCACGGGCATCGAGGGCTCGACGGTGCCGCTCGCCGACACCATCGAGGCCTTCACGAAGATCGCCGACGGTGACTACGATCACGTCGCGGAGCAGGCGTTCTTCATGTGCGGTGGACTCGACGACGTCGAACGGCAGTGGGCAGAGATCCAGAAGAACCTCTGACATCGCCTCGGGTTCCGCTTCGGGTTCCCGCGCAGGAAGCATGACTGACACGACCGACGCCGGTGTCCCCCAGGGGCGCCGGCGTCGTGCCTTCCTCCCACAGACCCCAAAGGAGTACCGCATGACCGACACGCCAGCGGCACGTCAGCGACACCGGGTCGTCATCATCGGGTCCGGCTTCGGCGGGCTGTTCGGGGCGCAGCGCCTCGCCCACGCGGACGTCGACGTGACGCTCGTCGCGCGGACCACCCACCACCTCTTCCAGCCGCTGCTCTACCAGGTGGCGACGGGCATCCTGTCCGAGGGGGAGATCGCGCCTGCCACGCGCGAGGTGCTCGCCCACCAGCAGAACGCGGAGGTCCTGCTGGGCGAGGTGACGAAGATCGACCTCGAGGCCCGCACGGTCACCCATACCGCGGTCGGCCGGGACACGGTCACCGAGTACGACTCCCTCATCGTGGCGGCCGGGGCGGGGCAGTCGTACTTCGGTAACGACCGGTTCGCCCGCTACGCGCCCGGCATGAAGTCCATCGACGACGCGCTCGAGCTGCGGGGACGGATCTTCGGCTCCTTCGAGCTCGCGGAGCTGGCGTCCACACCGGCCGAGATCCAGCGCCTGATGACCTTCGTCGTCGTCGGCGCCGGCCCGACCGGCGTAGAGATGGCCGGACAGATCGCCGAGCTCGCGCACCGCACGCTCAAGCGGGACTTCCGACGCATCGACCCCGCCAACTCACGGATCATCCTGCTCGACGCCGCGCCCGCGGTGCTGCCCTCCTTCGGCGAGCGGCTGGGCAGCCGCGCCCAGGCCAAGCTGCGGGAGATGGGCGTCGAGGTGCGCCTCGGGGCGAAGGTCGTCGGCGTGGACTCGACCGGGATCGAGGTGGAGCACGGCGACGGCACACACGAGCGGATCGAGGCGGTCTGCAAGGTGTGGGCCGCAGGCGTGAGCGCCTCGCCTCTCGGCGTCCAGCTCGCCGAGCAGTCCGGCGCCGAACTCGACCGGGCCGGCCGCGTGCTCGTGCAGCCCGACCTCACCCTTCCGGGCCGCCCGGAGGTCTTCGTCATCGGTGACATGATGGCGCTCGACCGCCTGCCCGGGGTCGCGCAGGTCGCCATCCAGGGCGCCCGGTATGCCGCCGACCAGATCACCAGGCGGGTGGCCGCCGAGCCGCCGCTCGGACCCTTCCACTACAGGGACAAGGGCTCGATGGCCACGATCTCGCGGTTCTCGGCCGTCGTGTCGATCGGGAAGTTCCAGTCGAGCGGCTTCTTCGCCTGGGTCATGTGGCTCGCCGTGCACCTCGTCTACATCATCGGCTTCAAGCATCGGATCACGACGTTGCTGCACTGGGCCATCAGCTTCCTCGGCCGGGGTCGCGCCGAGCGCGTCATGACCCAGCAGCAGGTGTTCGCGCGCACCGCGATCGAGGACCTCGGCGAGAGCTTCGACCCGCAGCTGCCGCGGGTGCCGGGGGACCGGCCGGCGTCCTGACGGCGGCCCGTCCGCCGGGGTCTCGAGCACGGCATACGAGGCACTAAACTTCGAGCACACCGAAAGCAGATCCGGAGGAACACGTGAGCTCACTCAAGGTGGAGATGGTGGCCGCCGACCGCAAGGTCTGGGAAGGCGAGGCCAAGATCGTGCGGGCCCGCTCGGTCGAGGGCGACCTCGGGATCCTGCCCGGTCACACCCCGCTGCTCGGGGTGCTCGCCGAGGGTGAGGTGGCCATCGAGGGGCTCGACGGCGTGCGGCACACGGCCACGGTCGACGGCGGGTTCCTCTCCGTCGACTCGGACGTCGTGACCATCGTCGCCGAGCACGTCGACGCCTCCGCCCTGCAGCCGTCCAGCAACCGCTGAGGCGACGCGCGTGCCCCCCGCCCTCGTGTCCATCGAGATCGCGGTCGGCACCGTGCTCGTCCTCGTGCTGGTGCTCCTCGCCGGCACGTACGTTCGTCGCAGGCTCATCTCCGGCGGGCTGCCCCTGACGCTCTGCGGACTGCGCCACCGCGGCGGCGCGCACTGGCGGATGGGGCTTCTCAGGTTCGGCGACAACGCCCTCGAGTGGTACACGCTCGGGGGCTTTTCGCTTCGCCCGCGGCACCGGTGGCCGCGTCAGGCGCTCGTGCTCGAGGCGCCCGTCCCGCTCGGCGCCGGCGACACACCGGGGCTGCTGCCGGGGGCGTCGCGGGTCCCGGCGGCGGACCGGTCGCGCACCTTCGAGCTGGCCTTGCAGGGGTCGGCCTACACCGCGCTGCGGTCCTGGCAGGAGGCCGCGCCGCCGGGCTACAACGTCAACGTCGCCTGACGCACGCTCGCACCCCTACCTACCGGACCCTCCCCCCACGTCGAGTGGCCACTTTCGTGCGCCTTGGGGCCCGACCCCGCCGTCGAGTGGCCACTTTCGTGCGCCCGGGCGCCCCACCCGCCGCGTCGAGTGGCCACTTTCGTGCGTACCAGCTGCACCGAAGTGGCCACTCGACTTGGGCAGGAGGGCGGCGGGGCTGCACCGAAGTGACCACTCGACTTGGGGGGAGGGCG
>NZ_DASSMH010000130.1:0-18516 GCF_035688975.1 Intrasporangium sp.
GCGGGTTCGGTAAACTCCGCCCGTGACGAGCGAAGCGACCGGCCGCGTGCCCGTCGTCGTCCTCGTCTCGGGGTCCGGCACCCTCCTGCAGGCGCTGCTCGACGCCGCCCAGGACCCGGCCTACGGCGTCCGGGTCGCGGCGGTGGGCGCCGACCGGCCGTGCGAGGGCATCGCGCGGGCCGAGCGGGCCGGCATACCCACCTTCGTATGCCGCACCGCCGACTTCTCCTCGCGCGCCGAGTGGGACGCCGCGCTGGCTGGACACGTCGGCGCCCATGCGCCGGCGTTCGTCGTGTCGGCTGGCTTTCTGAAGCTGCTCGGGCCGGAGGTCCTCGGCAGGCACACGGTGATCAACACGCACCCGGCCCTGCTGCCGAGCTTCCCCGGCGCGCACGGCGTCCGTGACGCGCTGGCCTACGGCGTCAAGGTCACCGGCACGACGTGCCACGTCGTCGACGCGGGCGTCGACACCGGCCCCATCATCGAGCAGCGTGTCGTCGCCGTGTGGCCCGACGACACGGAGGAGTCGCTCCACGAGCGCATCAAGGTCGAGGAGCGCCAGATGCTCGTCGACGTCGTCCGCCGCATGGCTGGCGGCTGGTCCATCAACGGCAGGAAGGTCGACATCCGTGTCTGACGGCAAGCGCCCCATCCATCGAGCCCTCGTCTCGGTCTACGACAAGTCGGGGCTCGAAGACCTGGCCCGCGGGCTGCACGAAGCAGGCGTGGGCATCGTGTCGACCGGCTCGACTGCGAAAACCATTGCCGCAGCAGGCATTCCGGTGACGCAGGTCGAGGAGCTCACCGGCTTCCCGGAGTGCCTCGACGGCCGCGTCAAGACGCTGCACCCCAAGGTGCATGCCGGCATCCTCGCCGACACCCGCAACCCGGACCACGTGCGCCAGCTCGGTGACCTGGGCGTCGAGCCGTTCGACCTCGTCGTGGTCAACCTCTACCCCTTCACCGAGACCGTGATGTCGGGCGCGAGCCAGGACGAGTGCATCGAGCAGATCGACATCGGCGGCCCGTCCATGGTGCGCGCCTCGGCCAAGAACCACGCGAGCGTCGCGATCGTCACGAGCCCGGCGGCATACGGCCAGACCCTCGACGCTGCGCGCGCAGGCGGGTTCACGTTGGCCGAGCGGCAGCAGCTGGCGGCGCAGGCGTTCGTCCACACGGCGACCTACGACGTGCAGGTGGCGTCGTGGATGGGCAATGCCGTCGCGGACACGAGCGGTGGCGACGGCTTCCCCGCGTGGGTGGGCGGGACGTGGGACAAGGCATCCACCCTGCGTTACGGCGAGAACCCGCACCAGCGGGCGGCCCTCTACGCCAACGGTTTCCAGCCGAGGCCCGGGTTGGCGCAGGCCGAGCAGCTGCACGGCAAGGAGATGTCCTACAACAACTACCTCGACACCGACGCGGCGGTGCGGGCGGCCTACGACCACGGCGACCAGGCCACGGTGGCGATCATCAAGCACAACAACCCGTGTGGCATCGCGGTCGGTGCCGACGTGGCCGAGGCGCACCGCAAGGCCCACGCCTGCGACCCGGTCTCCGCCTACGGCGGCGTCATCGCGACGAACCGCGAGGTGTCCCGGGAGATGGCCGAGGCGGTCAAGGACATCTTCACCGAGGTCGTCGCCGCGCCCTCCTTCGCGACCGACGCCCTCGAGATCCTCAAGAGCAAGAAGAACATCCGACTGCTGGTCGTCGCGCCCCAGCGCCCCGGCGGCGTCGAGATGCGCCCCATCTCCGGGGGGATGCTGCTGCAGTCCCGGGACGCCGTCGACGCGGTCGTCGAGGGCGACCAGGGGGGTGACGACCCCTCGCGCTGGAGGCTCGTCTCG
Source organism: Intrasporangium sp. (assembly GCF_035688975.1). Taxonomy (GTDB): domain Bacteria; phylum Actinomycetota; class Actinomycetes; order Actinomycetales; family Dermatophilaceae; genus CALMNV01. The sequence goes on from NZ_DASSMH010000130.1 coordinate 1,851, forward strand.
GGGGAGGCGGCGGACGACGCGACGCTGGCCGACCTCGAGTTCGCCTGGCGCGCCATCCGGGCTGTGAAGTCCAACGCGATCCTCCTCGCCAAGGGCGGCGCCAGCGTCGGGGTCGGCATGGGGCAGGTCAACCGCGTCGACTCCGCCCAGCTCGCCGTGGCCCGCGCGGGGGAGAGCCGGGCCGAGGGGTCGGTGGCGGCCTCCGACGCCTTCTTCCCCTTCGCCGACGGGCTGCAGGTGCTGCTCGACGCCGGGGTGCGGGCGGTCGTCGCGCCGGGCGGATCGGTGCGGGACCAGGAGGTCATCGCCGCGGCCCAGGACGCCGGCGTGACGATGTACTTCACCGGGACCCGGCACTTCGCCCACTGACGAGTCGCTGGAGCGGAACTGACCACTCGACGGGGTCCTCAGCGGTAGGGGGGTGCTGCCCTCTCCGTCGAGTGGCCACTTTCGCGCGGGACCGGGCAGGGGGTTCCCGTCGAGTGGCCACTTTCGCCCTCAGCGGGTGAAGCGGTAGCCGGTCGGCTCCCCCTCACCGAGGTCGACGATGGCGGCCACGGGGCCGCCTCCGTCAGGCCCCTGGTGCGCGGCTGACACGGAGACGAAGACGGCCGGGTCGCCGGTCACCGCGGCCGTCACGCCGCCGACGGCCGACTTGATCTGGCGGTGCCAGTGCACGTCGGAGTCGTCGAGCATGGCGTTGCGGCGCCCGTGCACCGTGCCGTCCCGCGAGACCTCGCACTTGAGGAAGACGTTGACGAGCCGGCCCTGCAGGTCGGTCCAGTGCGGGCGGTCCGGCAGCTCGAGGCCGGCGTCCTTGATGGCGGCCCAGATGCCGTCCTGGTCGAGCGCGTCCTGCATCACCGAGTGGCCGATCCGGTAGCGGCCGCCGACGCCCCGGGCGTTGCCCACGACGACGACCTGCGCCTGGTCGAGCTCGACGCCTGAGGAGCACGAGGCCACGGAGGAGTAGAGGTCACGACGGCGCATGATGTCGGCGTCCGTCGGCAGCCCGATCTCGCCGAGGGCGACGGCGACGCCCAGCGCCGTCGTGCCGTTGGACAGGTCCATCGACTCGTGAGTGTGCTCCGTCCACACGTGCTGGCCCCGTGCCTTCGCGTCGCGGATGGTGTGGATGGTGAGGAGCGGCGTCTTGGTCTGCACGTAGTGGACGTCGGCCGGGTCGGTGATGCCGGCGCGCTCCATCGCGGTCCGCACGCCCGCCGCGACCTTCTCCACCATGGCGACGTAGCCGATCTCCTCGGGCTTGATCGGCTCGCTCATGGCGAACCCGACGGTCAGGCGCGGCTCGTCCGACCTCTCGGCCCGGTCCGCGGCGACGGTCGCGAAGATCGTGGCGTGCGGGCTGATGACGCCGTCGGTGCCGCCCGACCAGACGATCGGGATGCGCCGCACGTGGTCCGCCGGGGCGCCCTTGGCCACGAGCACCTCGCGGAAGGCCCGGTCGGCGATGATGCGGGTGTAGTCGTTGACGCCGCCGTTGCCTTCCGTCTTGCCGATGATGGCGACGACGCGGCTGGCTTCCAGGACGCCGCCGTCGATGAGCTTTTCGAGCTCCGAAGCATCGGCGACACTGTGGATAGGGACCTTGCGGACCTCGATGGGCTCTGGCACTGATGTCACCTTTCGAATATGGCTGGGGCAGTGTCGGATTCGATGACCGTGCCGACGTGTCCCTCGACGGCCTCGGTGATCCGGTCGAGAGCCGTGATGACGCTCCGTGAGCCGCCGCCGCGGACGAAGCGCATGGCGGCGTCGACCTTGGGGCCCATGGACCCCGACGCGAACTGGCCCTGGGCGGCATACGTCTCCATCTGGCCAAGGGTGACCTGCCCGATGGGACGAGCGTGCGGGGTGCCGTGGTCGAGCATCGCGTGGTCGACGTCGGTGGCGATGACGAGGGCGTCGGCGGCGACGGCCCGCGCGAGCAGGGCCGCCGTGAGGTCCTTGTCGATGACCGCCTCGACCCCGCGCACCGTGCCGTCGGACGTACGCACCACGGGTATGCCGCCGCCTCCGGCCGTCACGACGACATAGCCCGCCTCGAGCAGCGTGAGCAAGGCCGGCGTGTCGAGCACCTCGTGCGGCTCGGGGGAGGCCACGACGCGGCGCCAGCCTTTGGCCCCGCGGTCCTGCCACGTCTCGCCGTGGTCGATGAGGCGGCAAGCCTGCTCGCGCGTCAGGTAGCGGCCGATCGGCTTCGTCGGCCTCGTGAACCCGGCGTCGTCGGCGTCGACGACGGTGCGCGTCACGAGCGCAGCCACGCGCCGGTCGATGCCGCGTCGTCCGAGGGAGGCCTCGAGCGCACCAAGGATCATGTAGCCGATCGTCCCCTGCGTCTGCGCCCCGCACCAGTCGAGGGGGACGGGCGGCACGACGTGCGCGGCGAGCTCGTTCTTGACGAGGAGGTTGCCGACCTGAGGCCCGTTGCCGTGCGTCAGCACGACCTCGTGCCCATGGCCGATGAGCTCCGCGACGTGCTCCATCGCGCCGTCGATGGCGCGCTGCTGGTCGGCCGGTCCGGCGCTGCCGTCCGGCGCGGTCATCGCGTTGCCGCCGAGCGCGAGCAGCACCCTCACGGCGACCTCCGCGGGGTCTGCGCCGTATGCCGGGGCAGACCGCGGTAGCGCGCGAGCCGGGCCGCGAGCCGGTCGTCGCGGTCCTGGCGCGCCAGTGTGGCCAGCTCGTGCTGGATGGCCTGGGACATGCGGGCGCAGAAGTCCTCCGGTTCGTCGGCGGCGTCCGGGTGCTCGGCCACGACCCGGTCGACGATGCCGTCCTCGAGCAGGTCGAGGGAGCGCACCCGCTGGCTGGCCGCGAGCTGCGGAGCGTGGGCGGTGTCGCGGTGCAGGATCGCGGAGGCCCCCTCGGGGGGCAGCGGGGACAGCCACGAGTGCTGAGCGCAGATGACCCTGTCGGCCGGCATGAGGGCCAGCGCGCCGCCGCCCGTGCCCTGGCCGAGCAAGACGCACAGCGTGGGCGCAGCCAGCGAGACCAGCTCGGCCAGGCAGCGCGCGATCTCCCCGGCAAGGCCACCCTCCTCGGCGTCCTTGGACAGCGCCGCACCCGCCGTGTCGATGACGCTGACGAGCGGCAGGTCGAGCTCCTCCGCGAGCCGCATGCCGCGTCGTGCGGCTCGAAGCCCCTTGGGAGACAGGGGCTCCGTTTGCCCACGCCGGTCCTGCCCGAGCACGACGCAGGGAGCCCCCGTGAAACGCGCGAGTGCCAGGAGCAGTCCGGGGTCGTATTCTCCCTGCCCCGTGCCGTGCAGGGGCAGGACGTCGGTCGCGCCGAGGCGCAGCAGGGTCCGCACGCCGGGCCGCTCAGGGCGGCGCGAGCGCGTGATCGACTCCCACGCCGGCACGTCGGCCAGGTCCTCGGACACGAGGTCCGGCACGTCGGGCAGGTCCTCGCGCGGAGCCAGGAGCACCGTAAGGGCGCGGTCGGCGATGTCGGCGAGCGCCTCGACGGGGAGCACCGCGTCGACGAGGCCGTGCTCGAAGAGGTTCTCGGCGGTCTGCACGCCCTCCGGGAACGGCGTGCCGTAGAGCGCCTCGTAGACCCGCGCCCCGAGGAAGCCGACCGTTGCGCCCGGCTCGGCGACGGTGACGTGGCCGAGCGAGCCCCACGAGGCGAAAACCCCTCCGGTCGTGGGGTGGCGGAGGTAGACGAGATAGGGGAGGCCCGCCCGCTTGAACGCCGCACAGGCGGCGCTGATCTTCACCATGCCCACGAAGGCCGGAGTGCCCTCGTGCATGCGCGTGCCGCCGGAGCTGGGCGCGGCAAAGAGCGGCAGCCCCTCCCGGCGGGCCCGCTCGAAGGCGAGCACGATCCGCTCGGCCGCCGCAACGCCGATCGACCCGGCAAGGAAGCGGAACTCCCCGGCGATGACGGCAACCCGTCGTCCCCGGATGCGGCCTTCGCCGGTGAGGATGGCCTCGTCCGCGCCGGACGCCTCCGCTGCGGTGGCCAGCTCCGCGGCATACGGGCTCCCTGCGGTCGCCGGCTGCGCGGCCGCGGTGTCCCAGCTCGTCCAGCTGCCCGGGTCGAGCACGGTGGTGAGCAGCTCGACGGCGCCCAGGCGCCGCGCGCTCCCGGTCACGGCGCCGCCTCGCGGTCCCGCTCAGCGAGCCAGGCCCGGACCGACGCGTCGTGCTCGCCGAGCAGGGGAGGATGCGAGTGCGTCGCCCGCCCACCGGCAAAAGCATTGTCGTCGAAGCGGATCGGCGGGCCGGGGATCTCCACGCGGCCGAGCACCGGATGGTCGATGCCGAGCACGAGGCCCTGCGAGCGCGTCTGCTCCCAGCCGTAGACGCGGTCGAGCGTGCGGACCTCCCCGGCCGGGACTCCGGCGCGGGCCAGTGTCTCGAGCACGTCCGACAGCGGGCTGTCGGCGAAGGCCGCGTTGATCGCGGCGTTGACCCGGTCGCGGTTCATGACACGCTCGCGGTTGGTGCCCATGCCCTCGGACGCCGGGTCGAGGCCGATCGCCGCCGCCAAGCGGGCCCAGAGTCCCTCACTGCCACAAGCGAGCTGGAGCATGCCGTCGCGGCAGGCGAAGAGGCCGTAGGGGCAGATCGAGGGGTGGTGGTTGCCCTGCCCGTGGGGCACGTCGCCAGCGACGGTGTAGCGAGTGCCTTGGAACGCGTGCACGCCCACGATGGCGGCGAGCAGTGACGTCCTCACGACGCGACCTCGTCCGGTGATGTGCCGCTCGTGGAGGGCCGCGGCGACGCCGTAGGCACCGCACATCCCCGCGAGCAGGTCCGCGATGGGCACCCCCACCCTCATGGGCTCGTCGGGGGAGGGGCCCGTGAGCGACATGAGGCCGCCCTCCCCCTGGGCGATCTGGTCGTAGCCCGGGCGGCCGCCCTCGGGACCGTCGTGCCCGAAGCCGGTGATCGACAGGACGATGAGCCGGGGGTTGAGCTCGCGCAGCCGCGCCGTCGAGAAGCCGAGCCGGTCGAGGACGCCAGGGCGGAAGTTCTCCACCAGCACGTCGCCGTGCCGGACGAGCCGGGTGAGCAGCTCGCGGCCGTCGTCCGACTTGAGGTCGAGCGTGACGGACTCCTTGTTGCGGTTGCACGAGAGGAAGTAGGTCGAGATGGGGTCCTCCTCCGGTCCCACGAACGGTGGTCCCCACCCGCGGCTCTCGTCCCCCGTGCCGGGCGTCTCGACCTTGATGACCCGCGCGCCCAGGTCGCCGAGCATCATCGCCGCGTGCGGCCCGGCAAGCGCCCGGCTGAGGTCGATGACGACGACGCCGTCGAGGGGTCCGCGCATCTGCCGCGCTCCTTTGCCGTATGCCGCCCACCGGGTGCCCATCCACTGTGCCAGCCGGGCCGGGTGGCTGGGGTGGCACCACCTGCCGTGGCCGGGGGCAGCGCCTTGGCGCACCCTGCCAGCGTGCTGGAGGGCTGCACTGAACGCGGCCGGTTGTCAGCGGACTCCCAGCCTGGGTCAAGGGCTCACACCTGACCGGGAGGCACCATGGCCCGGGTGTGCACCGAGGAGTCGAGAGTGGCCCGCTGGGAGGCCCGCACGGGCTGGGTCCTGACATGTCTGGCCTTGGCGTTCCTCGGCGCCTACGCGCTGCCCATCCTCGACACCGGCCTCTCGCCGGCGACCCAGGTCGCCTGCGCCTGGGTCACGTGGGCGGCCTGGGCCCTCTTTGCCGCAGACTTCGCCGTGCGGCTGTCGCTCTCGAGCGACCGGCGCGGGTTCGTCCGCGACAACCTGATCGACCTCGTCATCGTCGTGCTGCCGACGCTGCGCCCGCTCCGCCCGCTGCGCCTCGTGACCTCCCTGTCCGTGCTCATCCGGCACGCCGGCAGCTCGCTGCGCGGCCGCGTGCTCACCTACGTCGCGGGCTCCGCCGCCCTCGTCATCGTCGTGGCCGCGCTCGCGGTCCTCGATGCCGAGCGGGGCGCACCGGGGGCGAACATCCGGTCGTTTCCCGACGCGCTGTGGTGGGCCGTCACCACGGTGACCACAGTCGGCTACGGCGACCGCTACCCGACCACGGGGGAGGGGCGTTTCGTCGCAGGGGGACTGATGCTCGCGGGCATTGCCCTCCTCGGCGTCATCACCGCCGGTTTCGCGGCATCCCTCGTCGACCGCGTGCGGGAGGTCGAGGAGGAGACCGGCGCGGCGACGCGGCGGGACGTCGCCGCGCTGACGGCCGAGGTCGCCGCACTGCGCGCTGAGCTCGTGCAGGCACGCTCGGAGCGGGGCCTCGCGGAATAACCGCACGACGGCACGCACAGTGCGAGCTCCCCGGAGGAGGCTGAGAATCCCGAAAGGGGATGCCGCTGAGCATGGGGCTCGACGTCCTCCCGATCCGGCCACCTACGCCCGTGCTGCCCCAGCGGGAGCAGTGACGTAGGTCGAACCCAAGCGGCTGGTCATAGCCAGTCGACGTCCGCGGACTCCTGGCCGCCGGCGAGACGGGCATAGCCCGGTCCGCGGTCGAAGAAAGGCTGCGCACGGGGCCGATCGGCCCGCAGCCTGGCGCGCAACGCGTCGGACGCGGCCACGTCGACGACCGGGGCGTCCCTCGCGCCCGCGGCTACGACGCCGTAGTCGCGCCGCGCTCCTTCGAAGGACACCTTGCCCCAGCGAAGGTCGCGCTCGACCTCGTCGTAGGGCCGATCGAGGGGATCCCCCCAACCACCGCCGCCCGTCGTGCGGATCCGCACAAGCTGGCCGCCGCGGACCGGCTCGGCATTCGCCAGCGCGGAGACGATGCGCTCCTCCGGCCCGCCGGGGTCGATGGTCACCTCGAAGGGGCGTCCAGCCTTGCCGCCCTTGACCCCCCAGCACGCGAGGATGGATCGGTCGGCGATCGACATGAAGTGCGCGTCGCGCAGCATACGGATGTGCTTCTCGTAGCCGAGCCCACCGCGGTGGCGCCCCGCGCCCCCCGAGTCGACGGCGAGGCCGAGGCGCTCGACGAGGAAGGGAAACCGGCTCTCGGTGAACTCCGTCGGGAGGTTGCGGCTGTCCGGCACGACGTGGATGGTGTCCTCGCCGTCCGCGTAGTAGCGGCCACCCGAGCCCCCGCCGAGGACCTCGCGCATGAGGTAGTCGTTGCCGTCCCGGTCCTTGCCGTAGACCCCGGTGTAGCGGATGGTCTCCTGGTCGGCGGGCATCTGCCCGTCCACGGCCTTGGCGAGGACGCCGGCGAGGACGCCGAGCAGGCGGAGGATGACGAAGGTGCGGGCGTTCGTCGGCGCGGGGTAGATCGGGGTCAGCAGGGTGCCCTTCTCCGGGAAGCGCATCTCGATGAGCGGCACGACGCCCTCGTTGACGTCGAGCTCGGCCATCCGCTCCGGGGTGTCGGCGAGGTTGCGGAGGATCGGAGCGAGCCACTTCTTGAGGAAGTTGCCCCCCACGTAGTCGCCGCAGTGGTTGATCGGGCCCTTCGCCTGAGGGGCGGTGCCCGTGAAGTCGATGACGAGCCGGGGCCCCCCGTCGCTTCCCGGTGTGGTGTCGGGACCGCCGGTGGACGTCTTGGTCAACGTGATCCGCTGGGTGTGCAGCCTGGGCTCGTCGACACCGTCGTGCTCGGCGTAGTCCTCCCAGACATAGGTGCCGTCGGGGATCTTGGACAGGATCTCTCGGCGATACGTCTCGGTCGTCGCGTCGAGGACCGCGTCGAAGGCCGCCTCGACGGTGTCCCGCCCGTAGCGGTCGAAGAGCTCGGAGAGGCGGCGGGCTCCCATGAGACAGGCCGAGCACTCCGCGTCGAGGTCGGCGGCCAGACTGTCGGGCATGCGGCTGTTGCGGGTCATGATCCGCAGGGCTGCCTCATTGGGGACGCCTTTGTCCCACAGCCTGATCGGGGGGACGGACAGGCCCTCCTCGAAGACCGTCCGGGCGTTGCTCGGCATCGACCCGGGCACGGCGCCACCGATGTCGTCGTGGTGGCCGAAGGCCTGCACGAAGGCGACCACCTCACCCCCGGAGAAGACCGGCACCGTGACGCACAGGTCCGGCAGGTGCCCGATGCCGCCCTCTGACTCGTAGACGTCGTTGTGGAAGAAGACGTCGCCCTCGGCCATCCCCGCGAGGGGGAAGTCTCGCACCACGGGGTGCACGAGCGCGCTGTACGAGCGACCGGTCAGCTTGCGCAGCTGCCGGTCGTGGATGCCGGCCCGGAAGTCGTGCGCGTCCCGGATCATGGGGGACCGGGACGTGCGCGAGATGGCCGTCTCGACCTCGAGCTCCACGCTGGCCAGGGTGCCCTGGACGATCTCGACGAGGATCGGGTCCACGCTCGTGCCGCGCGGGGTGAGCCGGTTGCCGTGCTCGTATGCCGTCGGCAGGCCGGCCCTGTTCCGCCCTGCCTCAGGCGGGCGCTGGGATGGGCACATGCTCACGCCTCCCTGGTGAGGACGAGGTTGCCGTAGCGGTCGACGCGGAGGCCGAAGCCGGGGTGGACGGGGACCGTTGAGCCGAACTCCTCGACGATGGCGGGGCCGCGGAGGGCATCGCCCGCGAGCAGATCCGGCCGCCAGTAGACGTCCGCGTCGGTGTAGCCCGCCGCGGCGTCGAAGCACACGGGGCGCGTCCTTGGCCGGGCGCGCGCCGCGAGATCGGGATGGCTTGCCGCAGAGGCGATCTCGGGCAACTCCGGGCGAGTGATCGGCCCGACGCCGGTGACCCGCAGGTTGACCCACTCGACCTGCTGGCGCGGGTCGTCGGCGAAGTCGTAGCCGTAGAGCGCCCGGTGCTCGGCGTGGAAGCGGTCGGCGACGTCGGCGGCATACGGCTCGTCGACGGGGCCGCCCGGCGCAGGGACGCGCACCTCGAACGCCTGGCCCAGGTAGCGCAGGTCGACCGACCTGGCGTATCGGTGCGCGTCGCGCGGGAAGCCTTGTGCGTCAAGTGCCCTGGTCGCCCTGTCGGTGAGCTCATCGAAGATCTCCTGCACTGCGGCGTGGTCCAGGGTGGTGTGCCCCGCGACCGCGGTCTGGACGTAGTCGTTCCTGACATCCACGGTGAGCAGACCGAAGGCGGAGACGTTTCCGGGGTTGTGGGGGACGACGACGCCGGACAGGTCGAGGATGTCGATGAGGCGGCAGGCGAGGAGCGAGCCGGAGCCGCCGAACGTCGCGAGCATGAAGTCGCGCACGTCGAGACCTCGCTTGACCGAGACCTGACGCAGGGCGTTCGCCTGGTTCCACGCCGAGATCTCGAGGATGCCGGCGGCGCAGTGATCGGGCTCGATCCCGAGGCGATCGGCAAGGAGGTGCAGGCCGTCACGCGCGGCCTCCACGTCGAGCGGGATCTCGCCGCCGAGGAGATGTGGCGGGATCCGGCCCAGCAGGACGTGCGCGTCGGTGACCGTGGGCTCCGTACCGCCCTTGCCGTAGCAGAGCGGGCCTGGATCGGCGCCTGCCGACCGGGGGCCGACCTTGAGGGCACCCTCCGGCGAGAGCCAGGCGATCGAGCCGCCCCCCGCTCCCACGGTGACGACGTCGATCATCGGGATCTTGCTCGGGTAGGCCCCGACCGTGCCCTCCGTCGTCAACGTCGGCTCGCCGTCGAGCACCACGGTGACGTCGGTCGACGTGCCGCCGCCGTCGCACGTGAGGACCTTGTCGAAGCCCGCCTTCCTGGCGATGAGGGCCGCGCCGAGCGCGCCCGCGGCCGGCCCGGAGAGGACCGTCGTGATCGGCTGGTGCACGACCTCGTCGGCGGAGAGCACGCCGCCGTTGGACTTCATGATGTAGAACGCACGGGGGGCTCCGCCCCCCGTGTCCCCCCCGAAAGACCAACTCGCACGGGGGGCTCCGCCCGCCGTGTCCCCCCCGGAAGACCGAGCGTGCGCAGTGAGGAACTGGTCCAGGCGCTGGGCGATGTTGGCGACGTAACGCGAGACCAGGGGCTTGACCGCCGCGTCGACGAGCGTCGTCATGGAGCGCTCGTACTCGCGGTACTCACGCAGCACCTCGCTCGAGACGGAGACCACCGCCTCCGGGTGCTCCCGGCGGAGCACGTCCCGCATCCGCAGCTCATGAGTGTCGTTGGCATAGGAGTGGAGCAGCGAGATGCCGATCGTGGTGATGCGCCGTTGGCGGAACCACCGCGCCACCCGGACCGCCGCGTCCTCGTCGAAGGGGCGGATCTCATTGCCCTCGAAGTCGATTCGGCCACCGACTGTCTTGACGAGGTCGGCCGGGACGATCCGCGGCGGCTTGACCCAGAAGTAGGAGTTGCCGTAGCCGGCGGGCACGGACTGCCGCGCGATCTCGAGGAGGAACTCGTAGCCCTCCGTCGTGATCAAGCCGAGCTCGTCGACCTTGCCCTCGAGGAGCTGGTTCGTCGCGACGGTGGTGCCGTGGCAGACCGCGGTGACGTCCGGGCCCGTCGCGCCCAGCTGGTCCAGGATCCTGGCGACGCCGGTGAGGAACCCCTCGGCCGGGTTCGACGGCGTCGAGGGCGTCTTCGTCGTCAGCAGCTCACCGGTGTCCTCGTCGAACGCGACCACGTCGGTGAAGGTGCCCCCCGTGTCGACGCCGATCCGGATCCGGCGGCCGGTCGCCTCGGCCATGCGTGCTCCTCGGTGATATCGCTGGCGTGTCGCTCCAGCGATTCAACCGGCGGACCGCCCCGGTTTCGTTGGCAGATCCTGCCAATCGAGGGACGGCGTCGCGATGGACTCCCTCAGCTGGACCGGCATGGGCACGAGGTGCTCGCCCTCGGAGTCGTCGCGCAGCAGGATCAGCTCGGCGGCGAGCCGCCCCATCCCCTGATAGTCCAACCTGGCGGTCGTCAGCCCCGGCCTGAGATAGGACGCAATCTCGTCATCGTCGAACGACGCGATGGAGATGTCGTCCGGGATGCGCAGCCCGCGTTCCTGCGCCGCCTGGTAGGCGCCGAAGGCGACTCGGTCGTTGAGGCAGAGCAGGGCGGTGACGGGCGCGCCCGACCCGAGGACCTCCTTTGCCGCGTCGTAGCCGTGCCACGGCTCCCACACCTCGATGTCGGCGACGGCGACCGGAGCTGCCCGGGCCTCGTCGAGCGCCTCATGGATGCCGGCGAAGCGGCTGCCGATGGTCACGGAGATCTGCGGGGTCGCGATCGCCTGCGGCGCATTGCCGATGATGCCGATTCCCTCGGCGTGGCCTGCCTCGATGAGCAGACGGGTCATGCGGTAGCCGGCCTCGTGCTCCGACGGCAGCACGACGCTGCGAGACGTCGGTCCGACGCAGTTCACGGCCACGCCCCGCACGTGGTCCGGCAGGGCGGGCAGGTTGAGGAGCCGGGCTCCGACGGAACCGAAGACGATGCCGTCCACCTGTCGGTCGATCATGGACTCGAGTGCCCGCGCGAGCTGCTTGGGGTGGTCCCCCGTCTCGGCGATGAGCACGCCGTGGTCGTGCTCGTCAGCCACGTCGAGCAAGCCGCGGATCATCGCCGAGGCGAACCGCGTGATCGTCACCTTGTCCGAGACGAAGCCGATGGTGCGGGTCTTGCCCATCCGCAAGGAGCGTGCCGCGGGATTCGGTCGGTAGTTGAGCTCGCGGGCCGCGTCCCGGATCCGTTGCACGGCCTCGGCGGACAGGCGCGAGCCGGGTCGCTCGTTGAGCACGAGGCTCACTGCCGTCTTCGACAGTCCGGCGCGCGCCGCGACGTCCGCCAGGGTGGCTCGCTTGCTCATGCCGCGCCGCCTTCCTCGGGTCTCAGGGTCCGCCGGGTCTGCCATGACACCAGAGGCTACCGCGCTGCGCACCGACAGCCCGGGGCTGACGCGCACGTAGAAACGATTTAGCAAGCCCTTGTGCAGTCCTGGGACCGGTGTTACGGTTCTCCTGCTGAAAGGATTTAGCACGATCGTTCAGCATCTCGGCAAGGCCCGCTCCGCAGGGCCCAAGCCCCAGTCCCGATGACGTGGCGTTCACGTGTCGGGCCCCTGTCACAGCACTGCATCAGGATCCCGGAGGACCCGTGAAGCTCACCTCTAAGAAGCGCCTCGCCGTCGGCCTGCTCGCCGCGGCACTTCCCCTGTCGATGGCAGCCTGCAGCAAGGGCGGCAGCAGCAGCGCGGCCGGCTCCGCCGGCGGCGAGCTGACGATGTGGACCCACAACGCCGGCAACAAGGGCGAGCTCGCAGCGATCACGCAGATCGTCAACGACTACAACAAGAGCCAGACCAAGTACAAGGTCAAGATCCAGGCGTTCCCCCAGGACTCCTACAACCAGTCCGTGGTCGCCGCCGCCGCGTCCAAGAAGCTGCCCTGCATCCTCGACATCGACGGTCCGAACGTGCCCAACTGGGCCTGGGCCGGCTACCTCGCCCCGCTCGAGGGCATGGACGACACGCTCTCGAAGTTCCTGCCGACCGTCCTCGGCAAGTACAACAGCAAGACGTACTCCTACGGCTACTACGACGTCGCCCTGGTCATGGTCACCCGCAAGACCATCCTCGACAAGTACGGCATCCGCGTCCCGACCATCGAGAAGCCCTGGACCAAGGACGAGTTCACCGCAGCGCTCAAGAAGGTCAAGGCCTCCGGCTCCTTCAAGAACCCGCTCGACATCGCGACGAGCTTCACCGGCGAGTGGTGGCCCTATGCCTACTCGCCGATGCTCCAGAGCTTCGGCGGCGACCTGATCAGCCGGACCGACTACAAGTCGGCAGAAGGCGTCCTCAACGGGGACAAGGCGCTCGAGTGGGCCACGTGGTTCCGCGGCCTCGTCACCGACGGCCTCGTGCCGCTCAAGTCCGGCGCCGACCCGGCCAAGGACTTCATCAACGGCAAGACGGCCGTCCTCTACAACGGGACGTGGACCGCGGTCGACGCCCGCAAGGCCTTCGGCAAGGACACCCTCTTCCTCCCGCCGCCGGACCTCGGCACCGGCCCGAAGATCGGTGGTGGCTCGTGGCAGTGGGGCATCTCGACGAACTGCGCTGACAACGCCGGCGCCATGGACTACATGAAGTTCGCCGCCCAGGACAAGTACGTCGCCTCCGTCGCGCGGGACACCAACAACATCCCGGCCACGGACGCGGCCGCCGCGATGGTCAAGGGCTACGAGAAGGGCGGCGAGAACCAGCTCTTCCTCGAGTATGCAAAGAAGTTCGCGGTGCTGCGCCCGGTCACACCCGGCTACCCCTTCATCGCGACGGAGTTCACCAAGACGGCCCAGGACATCCTCAACGGCGCCGACCCCAAGAAGGCGCTCGACCAGGCGGTCAAGGACATCGACGCCAACCAGAAGTCCAACGGCTACTTCCAGTGAGTCATCGCGGTATGCCGCTGAGCCGGCTCCCCGGCGCCAGCTCGGCGGCATACCGCCCGTCGAACCCCTTGAAAGGAGGCGAGTCATGACGACGATCACGGCCCCCCGCGCCGGCGTGCATCGGCCTGGCAGGAGATCGGAATCCTCCACGCGGACAGCGCTTGTCATGCTGCTGCCCGCGGCGGCGCTGCTCATCACGTTCTTGCTCATCCCGATCGGACTGACGTTCGGCCTGGCCTTCACGAACGCCCGCCTGATCTCCCCGCGCCCCGCCGAGTTCATCGGGGTCGACAACTTCGTGCGCCTCTTCGACGACGAGACGTTCTGGAAGTCGCTGCGCAACACGATCCTCTTCGCCATCGTCATCGTGCCCGTGCAGTCGGCGGCGGCGCTTGGGCTCGCGCTCCTCGTCAACGTGCGGATGCGCGGGGTCAACTTCTTCCGGACCATCTACTTCCTGCCCGTCGTCACCTCGATGGTCGTCGTGTCGATGCTGTGGCTCTTCCTCTACCAGCCGAACGGCCTGATCAACCAGGTGCTCGCGAAGTTCGGCATCCACGGCCCCGACTGGCTCGGCGACCCGAAGACGGCGCTCATCGCGATCATCCTCATGTCGGCGTGGCAGGCCATGGGCTTCCACATGGTCATCTGGCTCTCGGGACTGCAGACGATCCCGGCGGACCTCTACGAGGCGGCCGCGCTCGACGGCGCGGGCACATGGCAGCAGTTCCGCCACGTGACCTGGCCCGGGCTGCGGCAGACGCGCACCTTCATCCTCATCACCATCACCATCGCCGCGTTCTCGCTCTTCACCCAGGTCAACATCATGACCCAGGGCGGCCCGCTCGACTCGACCTCGACCGTCGTGCTCATGGCCGTGCGGACCGGATTCCAGCAGCAGCAGACGGGCTACGCGTCGGCGATCTCCCTGGTCTTTTTCGTCCTCGTGCTGCTCGTCACCCTCGTCCAGCGCTACTACACCCGTGAGAAGGAGGTGCGGTGATGAGCGCCAATACGCTGTCGCACGTCGCCGAGACCGCGGCACCGGAGACACACCGCCCCAACCAACGGTCCACGACGGCGGCGCGGGTCCGCCACGCGCTCGGACTGGTCGCGCGGGTGCTGCTCTGCCTCGTCTTCGGACTCCCGCTGCTGTTCATGTTCATCTCGAGCTTCAAGCCGGACCTGCAGATCTTCGCCGACCTCGGCGGGATCAAGGCGTTCCTGCCGGTCGGCGACCTGTCGCTGGACAACTACCTGGGTGTCTTCGACCGGGTTCCCTTCGCGCAGTTCATGTTCAACTCGATCATGATCTCCGTCGTGACCGTCGTGCTGGGGGTGATCGTCAACTCCATGGCGGCCTTCGCCCTGGCGCGGATCACGTTCCGGGGCAGCTCGATCGTGCTCGGCGTCATCCTCGCGACGCTCATCGTGCCCTTCGAGACGCTCGCCCTGCCGCTGCTGTGGTGGGTCAACAAGCTGCCCTTCTTCGGTCCGGGCGGCTTCACCGAGGGGTGGCTGGACACCTACCAGGTGCAGATCATCCCCTTCATCGCCAACGCCTTCTCGATCTTCCTCTTCTACCAGTACTTCGACAGCATCCCGAAGGAGCTCGACGAGGCGGCGAAGGTCGACGGCGCCGGCTGGTTCCGGATCTACCGCAGCATCGTCATGCCGCTGTCCGGGCCGGCTGTCGCGACGGTCGCGATCCTCACCTTCCTGCCGACGTGGAACCAGTACCTCTGGCCACTCATGTCCGTGCAGTCCGAGGAGCTGCGCCCGGTCATGGTCGGCATCGACTACTTCAAGCAGCTCAACGTCTCGTGGGGACAGATCATGGCCTACGCCAGCATCATCACCGCGCCGGTGCTCGCGCTCTTCATCGCCTTCCAGCGCTCGTTCATCAACTCCATCGCCTCCTCCGGCGTGAAGGGCTGACGCATGTTCCGCCTTCCCGAGGCCTGGGTGTGGGACTTCTGGCTCGTCGACGACGGCGAGAAGTACCACCTCTTCTTCCTCTACGCGTCGCGGGCGCTGCGTGACCCGCATGCCCGGCACTACCGCGCCTCCGTGGGGCACGCCGTCTCGACGGACCTCGTCTCCTGGGAGCGGGTGACGGACGCCCTGGTGCGCAGCGAGCCACCGGCCTTCGACGACCTGGCCACGTGGACCGGATCGGTCGTGCGGCACTCCGACGGGCGGTGGTTCCTCTTCTACACGGGGGCCACCCTGGACCCACGGTCGGGCGCGAACGTCCAGTCGATCGGCTACGCGACCTCGACCGACCTCATGACGTGGGACAAGGCACCGGGCCCGGTGCTCGCGGCCGACCCGCGGTGGTACGAGAAGCTCTCCGACGGGCACTGGCACGACGAGGCCTTCCGCGACCCGTGGGTGCTGGCAGACCCGGACGGCGACGGGTGGCACCTGCTCATCACCGCACGCGCCAACCACGGGGACGCCTTGGACCGGGGAGTGGTCGGCCACGCGTGGTCGCCCGACCTCGAGCACTGGCAGCTGCGTGAGCCGCTCACCGGGCCTGGGCAGGGCTTCGGACAGCTCGAGGTCTTGCAGACGGCCGTCGTGGACGGCCGACAGGTGCTCGTCTTCAACTGCCTCGCCGGTGACATGCCGGAGGGCCGCCGCGCCACGGGTACCACAGGTGGCGTCTGGGTCGCCTCGGCGAAGGCACCGCTCGGGCCGTACGACATCGCCGGCGCACAGCTGCTGTGCGACGACCGCTTCTACGTCGGCAAGTTCATCGACGACCGCGAGACGGGCGAGACGAAGTTCCTGTGCTTCGTCCACGACGACGGAGGCCGGTTCGTCGGCGAGATCACCGACCCGATGCTCGCCTCATGGGCGGGCGACCGCCTCGTCCTGACGCCGCTCGGTGAGCGGGCGCCGGCGGCGTAGCGCCACCGGCTTCGCCTGCCAAGGCCGCTCGGCGGCATACGACATCGCCCGTATGCCGCCGGGCCATAGGACAGCTGCGAAGCGCCGACCACCTCCGGGCCCGGTCAGGCGGAGAGCGCGGGCTGTCCCGCCGGCGAGCCGTGCTCGATCCAGAGGCCCAGGCGCTCGCGGGAGAGCAGCTCGTCGATGACCATGAAGGCGGCGCCCTTGAGCCCGGCGCGGTCGCCAAGCGGCGATCGCTCGATGAGGAGCGACCGGGTGGCGAGGGGAAGGGACCGGCTGAAGATCATCTGCCGGACGGTGGCCAGATAGAGGTCGCCGACGTCGGTGACGCCTCCGCCGAGGAGGATGAGGGACGGGTTGAAGAAGTTGACGAGCTGTGACAGCGTCTCGCCCACGAGGCGGGCCGACTCTGTCACGAGCTCGACGGATCTCGGGTCACCGTGCAGCGCCGCCCGGCCCACGTCGGCGGAGCTCA